>JBKJTM010000030.1:0-4254 GCA_046590805.1 Usitatibacter sp. | reverse complement strand
GCAAGGTGCCTCCCGCAAAGGTGTTCGTGATCGGCGCCGGGGTTGCGGGCCTGGCCGCCATCGGCGCCGCCGCGAGCCTGGGCGCCATCGTGCGCGCCAACGACACGCGTGCCGAAGTGGCCGACCAGGTGGCGTCGCTGGGCGGCGAATTCGTGAAGGTCGACTATGAGGAAGAAGGCTCCGGCGGCGGCGGCTATGGGAAAGTGATGAGCGAGGGCTTCCAGAAGGCGCAGGCCGAGACCTTCGCGAAGCAGGCGAAGGAAGTCGACATCATCATCACCACCGCCCTCATCCCCGGCAAGCCCGCGCCGAAGCTGATCACCGCCGAGATGGTGCAATCGATGAAGCCGGGCAGCGTCATCGTCGACATGGCCGCGGAACAGGGCGGCAACTGCGAATTGACCGAGCCGGGCAAGGTCGTGACGAAGCACGGCGTCATCATCATCGGCTACACCGACCTTCCGAGCCGCCTCGCCACCCAGGCGAGCACGCTCTACGCGACCAACCTGTTCCGCCTCTCCGAGGACCTCACCAAGGCGAAGGACGGCATCTACGACGTCAACATGGAAGACGAGGTGATTCGCGGCACCACGGTGATCAAGGAAGGCGCGGTCACCTGGCCGCCGCCTGCGCCGAAGCTCTCCGCGGCTGCGCCGGCCAGGGTGGCCGCGAAGCCCGTGGCCGCACCCGCGAAGAAAGGTCATGGCGGTGGCGGCGAGCCGATGGCCGCGGGCAGGCTCGTGGTCATGTTCGCCGTCGCGGCGGTCATCTTCCTCGCGATCGGCGCCTACGCGCCGCCGGCGTTCCTCGGCCACTTCACGGTATTCGTGCTCGCCTGCTTCGTGGGCTACATGGTGGTCTGGAACGTGACGCCCGCGCTGCACACGCCGCTCATGAGCGTGACCAACGCGATCAGCAGCATCATCATCATCGGCGCGCTGGTGCAGATCGCGCCTCCCGCGGTTGCCGCCGTGGCCGGCGAGGGCGCGCGCCCGAGCGACCTGATCCGCTGGCTCGCGGTGGCGGGCATCGCCCTCACGGCGATCAACATGTTCGGGGGCTTCGCGGTAACGCAGCGCATGCTCTCGATGTTCCGCAAGTAAGGGGGCGCCACCATGTCCGCAAGCCTGGCTACCGTCTCCTACATCGCCGCGATCGTCCTCTTCATCCTGAGCCTCGGCGGCCTCTCCAATCCCGAAACCTCACGGCGCGGCAACTTCTACGGGATGGTCGGCATGGCGATCGCCGTGCTCGCCACCGTGTTCGGCCCCCGCGTTACCCCGGGCGGCATCGCCTGGATCGCCATCGCGCTGGTTGCCGGCGGCGCCGTAGGCATGTACCTCGCACGCACCGTCAAGATGACGCAGATGCCCGAGCTGGTGGCGTTCATGCACAGCCTCGTCGGCCTGGTCGCCGTGCTGGTCGGCTACGCGAGCTACATCGATCCCACCGCCACGGCGGGGATGTCGGGCGCGGAAGTCGCGATCCACCACGTCGAGGTCTACGTGGGTGTACTGATCGGCGCCGTGACCCTGTCGGGATCGGTGATCGCTTTCGGGAAGCTCTCCGGGCGCATCACCGGCAAGCCCATGATGCTTCCGGCGCAGCATTGGTTGAACCTCGCCGGGCTGCTGCTGGTGATCGGGTTCGGATACGCGTTCCTGCGTGCGCACTCGATCCAGCAGGGTATGTGGCCACTCATCTTGATGACCGTGATCGCGCTCCTCTTCGGCGTGCACATGGTGATGGCGATCGGCGGCGCCGACATGCCGGTGGTCGTCTCGATGCTGAACAGCTACTCGGGGTGGGCTGCGGCCGCGACCGGCTTCATGCTCTCGAACGACCTGCTGATCGTCACCGGCGCGCTGGTGGGCTCCAGCGGCGCGATCCTTTCGTACATCATGTGCCGCGCAATGAACCGCAAGTTCCTGAGCGTGATTGCGGGCGGATTCGGAGGCGACAGCGCCCCGAAGCCCGCGGCCGCCGGCGGCGCCGCGCAACCGGCCGGCGAAGTGACCTCGGTGAATGCGCAGGAAACCGCGGAGCTCCTCAAGGAAGGGAAGAGCGTGATCATCGTGCCCGGCTACGGCATGGCGGTCGCACAGGCGCAGCACACGGTCTTCGAGATCACCAAGCGCCTGCGCGACATGGGCAAGACGGTCCGCTTTGGGATACACCCGGTGGCAGGCCGCATGCCCGGGCACATGAACGTGCTGCTCGCCGAGGCGAAGGTGCCCTATGACATCGTGATGGAGATGGACGAGCTGAACGAGGACTTCCCGCAGACCGATGTCTCGATGGTCATCGGCGCCAACGACATCGTGAACCCGAGCGCGCAGGACGACCCGTCGAGCCCGATCGCCGGGATGCCGGTGCTGGAAGTGTGGAAGGCGAAGACGTCGATCGTGATGAAACGCAGCATGGCCTCGGGCTACGCCGGCGTCGACAATCCGCTCTTCTACAAGGAGAACAACCGGATGCTGTTCGGCGACGCGAAGAAGATGCTCGACGAGGTGCTGGCGGAACTGAAGAAATGATGTGGATCCGGGCGACCCTGCCCTGGTGACGATCGACGCGAATCCAGGCGGGCTGGGCGAAGCCGCAGCCTAGAGTTGCAGGTGGCGCGCCGACTGGAAGCCCAGCAGGGGCACGTCGAAACCGCGCGAGATGCCGAGCACCTTGAAGAGCTCGCCCATCTCGGCGGGATTGATCAGGCGGTGCACCGCGCTCGTGCCCTTGAGGCGCGACAGCGTAGCGGTCGGATCGCCCGCGGATACCAGCACCGCAAGCCCGCACGAAATGAGGAAGTACGCCTGGGTCGTGAAGCCGGCGACCTCCGCGCCGGCCGACTCCGCGGCGCGCGCCATCGCGGAGAAATCCACGTGCGCGGTGATGTCCTGGAGGCCCGGCAGGAAGAACGGATCGTCGTGGAAGCGGTGCCGGTAGTGGCAGCGCATCGTGCCCATCGAACGCTGCGGGTGGTAGTACTCGCGCTCCGGGAAGCCGTAGTCGATGAAGAGTGCCACGCCTGCTTCGAGAGAGGCGGCGATGGTGCGCACCAGCGCCTCCGCCGCGAAGGAGACTTCCGAAAGGTAGTCGTAGTCTCCCGGAGGGAACGCCGATTGCGCGCGGCGCTTGAGCTCGCCGTCGCGGAGCGCCACGTCTTCCCAGGCGAATCCCGCCTCGGAGAGGAGCACGCCGCGCTCGAGGATCTCGCCATCGGTGCGACGCAGTAGCGAGAACGGCACCACGTCCAGCACCTCGTTGGCGATCACCAGGCCGCGGATCTTCGGCGGCAGTCGGTCGATCCACTCGAAACGGTGCAGGTCCGCGGGAAAACGCGCCGCCAGGCGCTCGCGCTGGCGCTCTTTCAGCTCGGGGCTCACTTCCAGCAGGAGGTAGCGCGCCGGCGCCTTGCCGAGCGCCTTCAGCTCGTCGAAGAGATCCGCGGCGAGCACGCCCGATCCGGGCCCCAGCTCGAGGATGTCGCCGCGGGTGGCGTCGAGCACCTGCACCGCCTGCATCGCGAGGCAGCGGGCAAACATCGGCGAGATCTCGGGCGCGGTGACGAAGTCGCCTTCGGGGCCGAACTTGCGCGAGCCCGCGGCGTAGTAGCCCAGGCCCGGCGCGTAGAGCGCGAGCTCCATGTAGCGGGCAAAGGGAATCCAGTCGCCTTCCTGGCAGATCACCCCGGCGATGTGCTCAGCCAGTTGCGCCGAGTGCGCTGCTGCCTCGTGGGGGGGTGCGGGGAGGGCGGATTCGGCGGGCGCCATGATGCGTTCGGCTACACTTCGCATTCGTTTTTCTCGAGCGGCGGTCGAATATAGCATGCACGATGGCGCGGTCCTGATCACCGGCGCGGCGCGGCGCATCGGCGCCTCGATCGCGCGCACTTTGCACGCGGCGGGCGCCCGCGTGATCCTCCACTGCCACCGCTCCCGCAGCGAGGCCGATCGCCTGTCGGAGCACCTGAACCAGGAGCGCGCCGACAGCTGCGCCGTGGTCCAGTGCGACCTCCTCGACGACTCCGCCCTCGCCAAGCTGATCGACGATGCCGCGCAGGCCTTCGGGCGCCTCGACGCGCTGGTGAATAACGCGTCCTCGTTCTACCCCACCCCTTTCGGACAGATCGGCCCGGGCGAGTGGACCGAGCTGATCGGCAGCAACCTGCGCGCGCCGCTCTTCCTTTCCCAGGCCGCGGCACCGCGCTTACGCGAGGCGCAAGGCGCGATGGTGAACCTGGTCGACATCCAC
>JBKJTM010000525.1:0-4028 GCA_046590805.1 Usitatibacter sp. | reverse complement strand
CTCGCGGCGCACCTACGTCAAGATTCGCCAGAACCTTTTCTGGGCGTTCATCTACAACATTCCGAAAGCAGCCAGCGGCACGCCGACCAAGTTGTAGATGAACGCCCAGAAAAGGTTCTGGCGAATCTTGACGTAGGTGCGCCGCGAGATGTCGAGCGCGTCGGCCACCAGCGCGGGATCGCCGCGCATGAGGGTGATGCCCGCGGTGTGCATCGCCACATCGGTGCCGGTGCCCATAGCGATGCCGACGTCGGCGGCGGCGAGCGCCGGGGCATCGTTGATGCCGTCGCCCACCATCGCCACCACGCCCGCTTCCTTCCGCAGCGCCGCGATCGCCACCGCCTTGTCCTCCGGCAGCACCTCGGCGCGCACCTCGTCGATGCCGAGCGCCTTCGCCGCCGCATCGGCCGCGCCCTGGTTGTCGCCCGTGAGCAGAACCGAGCGCACGCCCAGCCGGCGCAGTTTCGCGATCAACGCGCGCGCCGTGGGCTTCACCGTATCGCCGAACGCGAGCAGGCCGAGCACCCTGGGCGCCGGCTCGAGCTCGAGCAGCCACGAGACGGTCTGTCCCGATTGCTGCAAGCGCCTCACCTCGGCCGCGAGCGCATCGCGCCCCTCGGCACCCAGCTCGGCAGCCCAGCGGTCGCTCGCGATGCCGATGCGACGGCCCTCGACCCGCGCCTCCACGCCGCGCCCCGGCACCGCGCGCGCATCGCTCGCCGCCGGAATCGCCCCCCCCTCGGCCTCGGCCGCATTCAGGACTGCGCGCGCCAGCGGATGGTCGCTGCCGCGCTGCACGGCGCCGGCCAGGCGCAGCACCGCGGCGCGATCGCCGGCAACCGCGATCACGTCGGTCACCACCGGCTTGCCCTCGGTGAGCGTTCCCGTCTTGTCGAGGGCGATGACACGGACGCGGTGCGCATTCTCCAGCGCCTCCGCGTCCTTGATGAGGATGCCGTGGCGCGCGGCGACCCCGGTGCCCGCCATGATCGCCGTGGGCGTTGCCAGCCCCAGTGCGCAGGGACAGGCGATCACCAGCACCGCCACGGCGTTGAGGATCGCCTGCTCCCAGTTGCCGGCGAATACGCCCCAGAGAATTAGCGTGAGGAGCGCGATGCCGATGACCACCGGCACGAATACCTCGCTCACGCGGTCCACCAGGCGCTGGATCGGCGCCTTCGCGGCCTGCGCGGACTCCACACTGCGGATGATGCGCGCGAGCGTGGACTCCGCTCCGACGGCGACCGTGCGCGCGACGAAGCGTCCCTCGGCATTCACTGATCCGCCGATCACGCGGCTGCCCGGGGACTTGGCCACCGGCAGGCTCTCGCCGGTGACGAGCGACTCGTCCACGTGCGTATCGCCCTCGATCAGCTCGCCGTCCACGGATACCCGTTCGCCCGGCAGGACGACCACCAGGTCACCGACCCGCACCGTGTCCACCGGGACCTCGCGCTCGACGCCATCCTTCGACAGCCGCGCCGTTTCGGGGCGCAGCGCCGAGAGCGCGCGGATGGACTCCGTGGTCTGGCGCTTGGCGCGCACCTCGAGCCACTTGCCGAGGCGGACCAGGGTGATGACGACGGCCGAGGCCTCGAAGTACAGGTGCGCGGTCCCCTCGCCCCGGACCATGAGATAGACGCTGAGCAGGTACGCCGCGCTGGTGCCGATGGCCACCAGCAAATCCATGTTGCCCGCGCGCGCGCGTACCGCCTTCCACGCGGCGATATAGAAGCGCGCGCCGAAGATGAATTGCACCGGCGTCGCCAGCACGAGCTGCAGCCACGCCGGCAGCATCCAGTGCGCTCCGAAGAGGTCCGCCACCATCGGGACGACCAGCGGAACCGTCAGCAGCGCCGCGATCGCGACGTGTATCGCCTCGCGCCTGCCCGCGTCCCCATCCTCGGCCGCCTGGACCTTCGCGGCGAGGACCGGATGGGCGTCGTATCCCGCCTTGCGGATCGCCGCGATCACCGTCTCGGCGTCGGGCGCCGCCCCGCGCACCGTGGCGGTCTCGGTGGCGAGGTTCACCGTGGCATCGACCACCCCGGGAACCTTGCGCAGCGCCTTCTCGACCCGCGCCACGCACGAGGCGCAGGTCATGCCCTCGACCTTCAGGTCGAGGGCTCCCGTCGCGGCGGGCAGCCGCGAAAGGACGGCCGCCGTCATGGCGCGGCGATGGGCGTGTAGCCCGCCTCCTCGATGGCCGCGCGGAATTCCTCGGCCGGATGGGTGCTGTCGATGCGGACGCGCTTGGCCGACAGGTCGATCTCACAGCGCCCGGCCGCGTCCACGTCCTTCACCGCCCGGGTGATGGTGGATGCGCAGTGGCCACAGGTCATGTCTTCGACTTTGAATTCCATCATGGGAACAGGTCCTCTTCATCTGGAGCACCCAGTGTGCACCTTACCATCGTGGGAAGGTCAACACCCGTCGCGGTAACGCACGTTGCGCTGCCGCCCCGTGCCGCCCTTCGGGCCCATGACGGCGCAACCCCGATGGCTTCTTTACATCTGGATTACGTTTCCGTCATCCAACCCTAAACGAGGTCGTGCATTTGATGGCGATCAAGTTTCCGCGCGCGTCGCCTACGAGGATGGAATCGTTGATGAAGTCGCCATGGTCCGCAATCCAGCGGCCGTGAGCTTGGTCCCTCGAGGAGATTTAAAATGTTGAACAGAAGCGCAAGACTCGTCGCCGCTGCCGTGATCACCCTGCTTTCCCTTCCTGCAGCCGCAGGCTCATGGCCCAACATCGCCCCCCGCAAGGCCACGAAAGCGGCGCCTGTGGCCACCGCACCGCAATCCCGGGACGGATTCGTCTCGCAGCCGGGTGAGAACATGTCGGCCCTGGAGGAGGTGCGGTACTTCACCACGGAGGAAAAGGACAAGGTATACATGCCGCGTATCGCGGCGCCCACCCCCAACGTCGTGGCCGCCGGCCCAAAGGACTTCGAGTACATCGGTGGCGAGGCGGGTTGGAAGCCCACGGGACACAAGTTCGTGTGGAGCGCGGGACGCTTCGCCCATTCCGAAGACTGCGACCACGCGATCCGCACGGTGAAGGCGCCCACGCCTGCGGAAATGGAGGCGACGAACCGCTTGTCTCCCGGCGCGTAGCGGCTCGCGTGACCTGAGGCGCCCTGCCGATGGCCGTGAAACTCTGGCTCTGCGCATTTGCGCTGAACTTCGCCTGGGAAATGCTTCAGGCGCCGTTTTTCGTCGGCATGCTGGAGATGCCCTGGTGGGAGGCCACCCAACGCTGCCTCCAGGCCTCGTTCGGCGATGCGGTCATGATCGTGATCGCCTTCGCCGTCGTGGCGCTGGTCACGCGCGACTGGCGCTGGATGGCCCGGCCGCGGGTGGGCCGGCTGGCCGCGTTCATGCTCGTCGCCGCGAGCCAGGCTCTCGCGCTCGAATGGCTCTTGCTGCGAGCGGCGCGTTGGAGCTACGTCGCTGCGATGCCCGTCGACCCGATCTTCGGACTGGGCCTCGCACCGATCCTGCAATGGCTGCTCGTGCCCGCAGCCGTCGCCTGGTTGGTCAGGTACCGGCCATTCGCTTCCACTTTCGACGGGAAGTGACGAAAGGCGTACTACCTGTCCTGGGAGTCCTTCTTGCCGGACCGATCGCCCGTCAAGCGTCATGCGCGACCGCACGGGCCGGCGCATGACGGCACTGCTCACAGCAGTTTCAGCCGCCGCTTAGCTTCGTGAGCTCCTTCATGAAGGCGTCGGTCTGTTTCTTGTCGAGCTTGCCGGTCTTCTTGGTGTCCATCTTGTCGAACATCGCTTCCATGTGCTTCACCATCTCGGCCTTGGACATCATGCCGTCATGATCCATGTCGCAGCTCTCCATCATGCTTTTCATCTCCATCTTCTTCATCGGCTCCGCGGCGAAGGCCGGGGCGGCGACGAGGGAAAGAGCGAACACGGAGGTAGCCAGCAGATTTTGCATCTTCATTGTCGTTTCCTTGGGTGAGTCGTCAGGGCGGCCGTCGATCGGCCGACCATGATGATGAGGCCGGGC
>JBKJTM010000405.1:0-6835 GCA_046590805.1 Usitatibacter sp. | reverse complement strand
CTGATGTGGCAGGGCCCGACCCTGCTACATCAGGATCTTCACCATCCCGCCGCCGCCGCGCTTGCCGGGCTTATAGCTCCAGCCCTGCTGGGCGTTGGCTACGCCCGCGTGCATCAGCAGGTGGCCGGCCATGGGGAGCGTGAGTCCCGCGCCGAGCGCCGCCTGGATAAAGCTGCGCCGCGATACGCGCCCCGATTTCACTTCGCCGATGAGCTTGCGCAGGTCGTGCTCGGTCATTGCCCTCTCCCTCTGGTTTTCGCCTCTGTGGAGCGATCACGCGCAGGACGCGCGCGGCCCCACTCTAGCTTTCATCGCAGGGCAAGGCAACCGGCGCGCGGAAGCGCCGGGGGGAGCTCGGGAGATTTAGGGGGCGCGGGTGCGGCGAATGGCGACCATGCCCAGGAATCCGAGGGCGAGGAGCCAGGACATGCCGGGACTCGGGGCGCCGAAAGACGACCCGGACTTCAGATTGCCCTGCAGGTCGAAGCTGCGTGAGGAGGACAACGGGAGCACCGATCTGGCGCTCGCCTGCACCATTTCCAGCGCCACCGCGTGGGGCAGTGGGTGGAACGGGAGCTGGGACTGGCCGACGGCCGCCGGCGCCGCCAATGCCGCGAGGGCAAAGATGGCTGTGGCGGTGGACATCTTCATGGCGTCGGTCTTTCGAATCGGTTTGGTGGGAAGAATCGCTTCACGAGCCTGCACTTTGCGGCTCGCTCGTGAAGCTGCGGTGGTCAGGCGGCGGCCTGGAGGTAGTCCGGGAGGCCCGGTACCGACAGGACCATCGCGGGAGCACGGGCAGGCATCTCGGCCGGGAGCTCGCGGCGGAAGCAGTAGCCGACGCCGCGGACGGTCTCCAGCAGCCCCTTGTGGCCGGTCGGCTCGAGCGCCTGGCGCAGGCGGCGGATGTGCACGTCGACGGTGCGCTCCTCGACGTAGACGTTGTTGCCCCAGATCTCGTCCAGCAGCTGGGCGCGGCTGTAGACGCGGCCGGGGTGGGTCATGAAGAAGCGCAGCATGCGGAATTCCAGGGCGCCCAGCTCGATGTCGCAGCCGGCCCCGGTGATGCGGCGGGAGGCGGGATCCAGCCGCAGGCCGGCGATCTCGACCACCATGTCGGCGTGCTGGGGCGCGCAACGGCGCATCACCGCCTTGATGCGGGCGAGCAGCTCGCGGGGCGAGAAAGGCTTGATCAGGTAGTCGTCGACCCCGGCCTCGAGGCCGGTAATCTTGTCCGACTCGCAGTCGCGGCCGGTGAGCATGATGATCGGGATGCTGGCGCTCCGGGTCTCGGAGCGAAGACGGCGCGCGAAGGTGAGGCCCGGAGTATCCGGCAGCATCCAGTCGAGCAGGACCATCTGGGGCAGCGTCGCGTTGATGATGGACTCGGCCTGGCGGATGGAGCTCGCGCGAAGCACTTTGTAGCCCGCGTTCTGCAGGTTCAGGGCCAGCACCTCCTGGAGTTCCGGGTTGTCTTCGACTACGAGAATCGTGTTATCCATGTCGCATCCGTTTGGAGGGGGGGAGTTCGTGAGAACCACTGTAGTTTCGTTAACACAGTCACGAAGTCAGGCGACGAACGATTCTCCTGTCGGAACAAGCCGGGAGGGTGTAGGCCGTGTCCTATAGCGACCGGTAGGACACGCCACCAATCAGGGCTGGCGAGCCTCCCTGATTGGGGCGCGGGGCCGTGCGAGCGGCCCTTTGTGAAGTTCTGTCGCGACGCAGCCCCGAATGGACGGCGTCACCCATTCCGGCGTCAATCGGACAAACGTCGGCTCAAAGCTTCTGCAGCTTGTCGTAGACATCCTTGGGCCATGTAGCGTCAGGGCCGTTGTGGAGCTTGGAGACCGCATCACGGAAGGGCTTGCGGTCCACCCTGGCGACCGTCTTGCCGCGCTTCTCGAACTCGGCGCTCATCTTCTTCTCGATCTCGACGATCTCGCCGGTGGCCTTGGCCGCGGCCTCATTCAGCACCGCCTCGAAGGTCTTCTTGTCGGCATCGTTCAGCTTGTTCCAGGTGGGCCCCCCCACGATGGTGAGGAGGGCGTCGGTGATGTGCCCGGTGAGCACGATGAACTTCTGCACCTCGTAGAACTTCTTCGCGTCGATGGTCGGGAGCGGGTTTTCCTGTGCGTCGACGGTGCCGTTCTGAAGCGCGAGGTAGACCTCGGCAAAGGCGATGGGGGTGGGGTTGGCGCCGACCGCGCGCGGAAACATGGTGTAGAGCGGCGCGTCCGGCACGCGGATCTTGAGCCCCTTCATGTCCTCGGGTCTATTGATCGCCTTGTTCGAGGTGGTATGGCGCTCGCCGTAATAGGTGATCGCGACCACCTTGTTGCCGCCGCTCTTCTGCCGGTAGCCCTCGGCAAGCTCGCCGAAGAGCGGGCTGGTGGAGTACTTCTTCCAGTGTTCGAAGTCGCGGAACATGTACGGCGCCCCGCCGATGGCGAGCGGACCGTGGGTGCGGCCGGCGAAGAGCTGGCCGGTATAGATGATGTCGACCGTGCCCAGGGTGAGGCCCTGGTTGATGTCGGTCTCCTTGCCGAGGCTCGAGGCGGGGAAGACTTCCACCACATAGCGGTTGCCGGTGCGCTTGGCGATCTCGCCCGCCGCCCACACCGCGGCCGTGTGGTAAGCCTCGCTCGTCTCGTACACGTGCGCCCACTTGAGCTTGGTCTGCGCCAGCGCGCCGGTGGAAAGCGCGAGCGCTGCAATTGCGACTGCGGTCTTGATTCCATTCATGGGTCTACTCCTCCTCGTGTGGATGCATCCATGTTCCAAAGGTTTACTGCCCGCATCACTCTCAAACGACCGCACCGATGTACCAGGGCACGAACTCGTCCTGCCCGAAGCCGTGCCTCTCGCTCTTGCTGGGCTCACCCGACGCGGTGGCGAGGAGCAGCTTGAAGATCTGCTCGCCGGATTCCTGCACCGAGAGCGAGCCGTCGAGGATGGCGCCACAGTTGATGTCCATGTCGTCCTCCATCCGCTCGAACATGGTGGTGTTGGTGGCGAGCTTGAGCGAGGGCGAAGGCTTGCAGCCGTAGACCGAGCCGCGCCCGGTGGTGAAGCAGATCATGTTTGCGCCGCCGGCCACCTGGCCGGTCGCCGACACCGGGTCGTAGCCCGGCGTGTCCATGAACACGAACCCCTTGGCGGTGACCGGCATCGCGTACTCGTAGACGTCCATGAGCCCGGTGGTGCCGCCCTTGGCGACCGCGCCGAGGGACTTCTCGAGGATCGTGGTGAGCCCGCCCGCTTTGTTGCCCGGCGACGGGTTGTTGTTCATCTCGCCCTTGTTGCGCGCGGTGTATTCCTCCCACCACTGGATGCGCTGGACGATCTTCTCGCCCACCGCGCGGCTCGCGGCCCGGCGGGTGAGGAGGTGCTCGGCGCCGTAGATTTCCGGCGTCTCGGAAAGGATCGCGGTGCCGCCGTGCTTCACCAGCAGGTCGACGGCGGCGCCCAGCGCCGGGTTGGCGGTGATGCCCGAGTAGCCGTCGGAGCCGCCGCACTGCAGCCCGACCACGATGTGGCTCGCCGGCACCGTCTCGCGATGGACCTGGTTCGCGGCCGGCAGCATCGCCTTCACCGCCGCGATGCCCTCGGCGATGGCCTTCGCCGTGCCGCCCTTGTCCTGGATCGTCATCGCGCGCAGCAGCGGCCCCTTGGCGAGGCCCTGGGTAAAGAAGAGCGCGTCCATCTGGTTGCCCTCGCAGCCCAGGCCGATCACCAGCACGCCGGCGAAGTTGGCGTGGCGGGCGTAGCCGGCAAGGGTGCGGCGGAGCACCGCCATGCCCTCCCCGCCCACGTCCATGCCGCAGCCGGCCTGGTGCGTGAGGGCGACGACGCCGTCCACGTTGGGAAACGCCGCCAGCGCATCGCCCTCGAAGGCGCGGGCCACGTTCTTCGCGACGGTCGCCGAGCAGTTCACCGTCGAAAGGATGCCAATGTAGTTGCGCGTCGCCACGCGCCCGTCGGCGCGCACGATGCCCTGGAAGGTCGCGGGCTTGTCTACGAACCTCGTGGGCTCGTAGGCCTCGCCGAACGCGTAGTCGCGGGCGAAGTCGCGCACCTCGAGGTTGTGGACATGGACGTGCATGCCCGGCGCGATCGCCTGGGTGGCGAAGCCGATGATCTGGTTGTAGCGGCGCAGCGCCTCGCCCGCGGCGACAGCGCGCGTGGCGACCTTGTGGCCGGCGGGAATGCGCTCCCCGACCACCAGGTTCTCCTGGATCAGGTTGGTGCCGGGCTCGAGCTCGCGGCAGGCGATGACGACGTCGTCGGCGGGGTTGAGGCGCAGGTAGAGGGGGGTCTGGCGAAGCATGGGGTCCTCAGCGGAATTGCGACGGCAGCCAGAGGCTGATCGAAGGAATATACGTCACAATTCCCAGGCTCACGAGGAGCGGAATGAGCCATGGCAGGATCGCCATCGTGGTGCGTTCCACCGAGAGCTTCGCCACCCTCGCCAGAACGAAAAGCACCAGTCCCATCGGGGGGTGCAGCAGCCCGATCATCAGGTTCAGCACCATCACCAGGCCGAAGTGCACCGGGTCGATGCCGAGCTGGCGCACGATCGGCAGCAGGATCGGGACCAGGATGGTGATTGCGGCGGTGGGCTCGAGGAAGCAGCCGACGAAGAGCATCAGCAGGTTGGCGAGCAGCAGGAACCCCGCCGGCGTGCTGGTGACCGACAGGACCCAGGTCGCGATCATCTCGGTGGTGCGCGTGGCGGTGAGCATCCAGCCGAAGATCGAGGCCGCGGCGACGATGAGAAGCACCGCCGCGGTGGTCTCCACCGTATCCATCGACACCTTGACGAGCCGCCGCCACGAGAGCGTCCGGTAGCGCACCAGCCCCAGCACCAACGCCCACATGCACGCGGCGATCGCGCCCTCGGTGGCGGTGAAGATCCCCGTGGTCATGCCGCCGATGAGGAGCACCGGCGTCATGATCGGCAGCACCGCGTTGAACCTGAATTTCCAGTCGGCGACGAAGAGCAGCACCAGGGAGAGGAGCACGGTGAGGTTGGCGTTGAGGCCGAGGTAGCGCTCGTCCACCAGGAACCAGATCACGACCGGCCAGCCGAGCACGAGCGCGAGCTCGCCCAGCGCCTTCAACACGCGGCGCCACTGGAACGGCACGTCCGCGCCCCACTTGTTGCGATGCGCGAAGAACGCGACCGTCAGCATCATGAGCAGGGTCATCACCAGGCCGGGGAGGATGCCGGCGAGGAAGAGCGCGCCCACCGAGACGTTGGCGAAGAGCGCGTAGATCACGAACGGCAGCGACGGCGGGATGATCGGCCCCAGGGTGGCGGAGGCCGCGGTCACCCCCACGGCGAACTCCTTCGAGTAGCCGTGCTCGGTCATCGCCTTGATCTCGATGGTCCCCAGCCCCGCCGCGTCAGCGATCGCGGTGCCCGACATGCCGGCGAAGATCACCGAGCCGACCACGTTCACGTGCCCCAGGCCGCCGCGCATCCAGCCGACGAGCGCCAGCGCGAAGTTGTAGATGCGGTTGGTGATCCCGGCGGAATTCATCAGGTTGCCGGCGAAGATGAAGAACGGCACCGCGAGCAGCGGGAAGGAGTCGAGGCCGCCGACCATGCGATGGATCACCACGTAGTCGGGGACATTGCCGCTCGCCATGACATAGACGAGGGATGCGCCGGCCATCGCGATGGCCACCGGGATTCCGGAGGCCATGAAGCCCAGGAAGAGCACCTTGAAGGTCGCCGGCCCCATCAGCGCATTTCCTCCGAAAGCTCGGGCCGCTCGAGCACCGAGGCGCCGCGCTTCCAGTTATCGATCGCAACCCCGATCCCGCGCCAGGTCATCAGGGCGAAGCCCGCCGCGACGAAGCCGTAGACGATGCCGATCGGCCAGTCGATGATCGCCATGCGGCTCCCGCCGATCTTCTGCATCAGCGCGATCGTGAGCCACACGCAGTAGCCGAGGAAGAGCACACGCAGCACGTCCACCAGCGTGGACATCACGCGGTTCACCGCGTGCGGCAGCAGGCGGTAGAAGAAATCCACCTGGATGTGGTTGTTCTTGCGAACGTTGACCGCCGCTCCCACGAAGGCGGTGGCGATCAGCAGGTAACGCGCGATCTCCTCGGTCCACGAAGCGGAGTCGTTCAACGCGTAGCGTGTGACGAACTGGTAGAAGATCACCAGCGCGAGCACCCAGAAGATCCCGAACGACAGCCAGTCCTCGATGCGGTAACGCGAGAGGTCCACGGCCTCGTCGTGGACGTCGAACTCGCCGGCCTCATTCAAGACGTGATCCTGATCCGGCATCACTCCCCCTGTTTCGATCGTGTCTTCTTTTCCCAGCTGCTGCTGAAGCGCCGGGCTGCGCGGTCCATGTGCTTGCGCATCGCGGCGCGCGCCGCCGCCGGGTCCTTGCGGGCAATCGCCGCCACGATGTCCCTGTGCTCGCCGATCGCCACGCTCCACAGCGCCGGCGTGTCGTAGTGGTGCTCGAGCCGCAGGAAGAGCGGCCCGGTGCGCTGGTCCCAGAGCGTCTTCACCACGAGCGTGAGCGCGCTGTTGCCGCTCGCCTCGGCGATGCGCAGGTGGAACTGGCGGTCGGCGGTGAGCGGCACCACGCCCTTCTCGCGCGCCGCTTCCATCTCCTCCAGCGCCTCCTCGATCGCGCGCACCTGGGCGCGCGTGCCGTGGCGCGCCGCGAGCGCCGCGCATTCCGCCTCGATCAGCCAGCGCGCCTTGATGAGCTCGAACGGGCCGGAGTCCTCCGGAAGCGCTTCGTTCGCCGTCGGCGCGGTCCGCGTGCCGAGCACGTAGACGCCGGAGCCCACGCGCACA
>JBKJTM010000241.1:0-6414 GCA_046590805.1 Usitatibacter sp. | reverse complement strand
GCCCATCTGGCTTGCGCCGGCGCTGCAGCCGGTGTCGTTGCCGGCGTTGGGGCAGCCGACCGACCACTTGAGGACCGGCGTCGTCGCGGTAACGTCGAACGCGTAGAGCATCCTTCCGCCGCGTCGCATGGTCGGGAAGATCCACACCTTGGTGTTGTTGGCGGTCTGGTACAGGCCCAACGAGCCGTCGAAGAAGTAGTCCTTCTTGACCGATCCGGGAAGGGTCCCTCCGGGAGGGGTCGGTTGGGGATACGAGATGATCGGGTCGTTCAGGTACAGGCGGCGCAGCAGCGAGTGGTGCTCGGGGGCCACGAACGACCACAGCTCCTTGCCGGTGGCGCCCTGCAATGCCTTGAGGGTGCCGTCATTGGCGCCGTAGAAAACCTCGACCTTGCGCGGGGAAGTGCACGGGTCGTCGACGCAGAAGTTGACCGGCAACGGGCGCGAGTGGGCGATGTCGCCGTGGATGGAGGGTCGCGGCTCTGTCTGCGTGGGCGTGTGATCCGCGGTGGAGGCGTTTTCCGTGGTGGTGAGGATGCCCACGTCGGGAACCACGTTCTTGCCGAAGGTGAAATCGATGATGTTGGTGTTCTCCGCCGCGGTAGCCGCGCCGGTGCGTCCCATCGGCACGTTGGCCGCGGTGAAGGGCACCAGGCCGCCGAAGCTGGCGGTGCTGGTGTACATGGTGCGGCTCACGCCGAACGGCGCCACGGCGGTCGGATCGTTGCCGCGCCTCAGCACCTCCGCCGCGCCGCCTTTCTCGACGATGCCGCCGTCGGGCAGGTCGGAGAACGCGCTGCCGGCGACCGTCGTACACAGGCCCTGGCTGTCGGAGGAGAAGTCCCAGTAGGTGCCGCTAGCCTTCGTCCAGAAGCTGGTCGCGCAGGCCTGGATGAAGCCTGTGGTCGCAGCCACCGCCTGCAGGCCATCCTTGTCGGCCAGCTTCGCATCATCGCCGAAGAGCGCGATCTGGAACTGCTTCAGGTTGCCGTACCACTTCGGCTTGGCGTCCGAATCGGGGCGGAACATGCCGATGAACACCTGGTTCTCGTTCTGCGACCGGTTGGTGGCGTTGATCGGCAGCGATGCCGAGGCAAAGACCGAGTTCACCGCCTGGATCTCGATCACGATCTCGCGCAGCGCCTTGACGATCGCCGCTTCGTTCTTCGCCTCGAAATAGCGCCCGCCGCCGAACTTCGCCATCCCCTTGAGGAGCGGCGTCTGGTTGACGGGATCGGGCTTGGCGTTGAACACGTCGATGGTGTAGGTGACGACGTTCTGCTTGCCGAGGACGGCGTTCACGTCGGTGGTGAACAGATACTTCGCCCAGTTGGCGGCGCGATTGCTCTTGCTGCCGATCGGGACGGGGACCGCGTTGTTGCCGTTGATGCCCGCGAGGATCGCGATGTCGGTGTCGTTGCTGGGGTAGCCGTTGGCGATGAAGACGATGTAGTTCTTGGCGCACGAGTTGGTGCCGTCAGCTTTGATCGGCCCCTTGTAGGTCAGCTTGCCCGCATCGGTGAAGGCATCCTTGTCGGCCTTGTCCAGGACTGCGTAGCGCGCCGGACCGAAGTGGGTCCGGTCCACGGGGCTGCCCGGCTGGTCGAGGTTCGCCTTGGCCGGCTCGGTGTAGCCGCCGAAATACTTGAACGCCTCGAAGAGGGCCGAGCTGTACAGCGTGGAGGCCGAGTTGATCTTCTCCGAGGGGCTGTCGAAGTTCTTCAGGATGCACTTGGCGCTGCCGGTCACCGGCTCGATTCCATCGACGCACGCCGCGGTGCCGATGAGATCCTTGAAGGCCGTCTTGTTGGCGTCGGTCATGTTGCGCACCGCGAAGCGGATGTAAGCGCCATCGGTGGCGCCCGAGGTGAACATCATCAAACCCAGGTTGACGTTGGTGTTGACGCTCGCGTCGCCCAGGAGCGTGTACAGCGCGCGCAGCTCCGACTCGCCCTGCTTGCCGAACGCCCATGCCTGGTCGTTGCGCGACCAGTTGGCGCTGTTGTCGAGGATGATGAGGATGTTCGGCGCGATGGCGCCGCTCGCCGGGCTGGTGAAGAGGTCGATGTCCTCGGCGCGTGCTGCCCCGCCGAGTCCGAGGGACGCCGCGAGCGCGGCGCAGGTGATGCGAAGGGAAGAGGGTCTCAAAGGACGTCCTTCAGAGGATATGGATTGAACTGCTCAAGTGGCGGGGCAGGCGCTGGTGACATCCAGCGCCTTGACGCGCACCCCGACTCCCAGGGTGGCGCCGAAATTGACCTCCGACGTGGCGGCGGCAGCGCCGGTGGTGCGAGTGACCGCGCTGATGTCCCACACCGTCTGGCCGCACAACGAGTCGCCGGCGGTGGAGGCGCCCGCGACCGCGAATGTTCCCTGCTGCTGGGCCTGCACGCAGCCCACGTCCTCGGAGGTCGGCGTGGTGATCACCAGCTCGAGCACCTTGACCACGCGGCCCTGCGAGCACGAGGGGGCCGGCGCGAGCGTCGTGGTGAGGTCGTTCACGCCGTCGCCGTTCAGGTCGATGCAGAGGGTGTTGGCCACGCCGCCGCACGGGTTGACGATCGCGTTCGTCGGCGTGTCGATGAAGGCGGTGGTGCTGATGGCGGCCTCGATCGTCTGCTGGGTCGCCTGCAGGGCCTCGTTGCGGAGCTGCATGTTGCCCACGACCTGGAGGTTCGTGGTCGACGTGTTCATCGCGCTGATCGCGAAGAGCGTCAGCATGATCAGCATGATGAGGGTGACCATGAGGGTCGCGCCCCCCTGGCGGCTATTGCTGCGAATCACGGAGGAGCCTCCTTGCGTTGGGCGACATTCACCACCCGCACCAGGCCGGTGTAGGCATGGCGGCGGAAGGCGCCGCCGGGCGTGACGGTCACGTCGGCCCCGGCGGCGTTGCGTCCGATGGTGTAGGTCTTGATGTCGGTGTAGTTGGGCGACGGGTCGATGTTGCGGGAGAGCAGGCTCACGCGCGCGGTGACCACTTTGGACCAGTTGCTGTACGGGTTGCAGGTGGCGCAGGCCCCCGCGTTGGTGAAGGTGGTCGGGTCGGTGCTGTAGAAGTTCGGGGTGCCGTCGTTGTCGATGTCGATGCCGTACTCGATGTTCAGCTCCTCGATGCCCTCGACCAGCGGCGTCACCGCGAACCCGGCCCCGGTGAAGTCGAGGCGCATCAGCGTGGGGATCGCCACGCCGTTGCCGTTGTCGGTGGAGATGTAGTAGATGCGCACCAGGTAGCGGCGAATCCCGGCGGTGGTGGTGCAGTTGCGCATGTTCAGGGTGAAGCCGGCGAGCGGGATGATCCCGGCGACGCTCTGCTGGCCTACCACGGCGCCGCCGAGGACGCCGATCTTGTACGGCGAGCCGGTGCCCGGCCCACCCACGTTCTCGGGCGAGCATTTGGAGACCTGCACGTAGGGCAGCCCGTTGACGGCCGCGTCGCAGCCGGCCACGCCCGCTTCGCAGGTCGCGGCGCGCCGCACTACCAGGATGTCGGTGCCGGCCTTCACGCCCGAGGGCATGCAGGTCGGAGCGGAGGCGCCGTTGTCGTAGCCCTGGATCCCGACGGAGATCGCTTGCGCCCAGACGACGGGGTCGGTCGAGCACGGGTCCTGCAGCGCCGTGGTCGCGGTCAGCGAGCTCACGTTCAGCTCGCCATAGAAACCGGCCAGGCGCAGGTCGTCGGCGAGGATCTCCATGGCGAAGCGCCCGTTCTCGAGCTGGCGGCTGCTGCGCTCCATCTCGCTCCTCGCGGCGCTCGAGCTGGCGAAGATCGAGGCCAGGCCGGCCATCACGATCAATCCGAGGACCATGGCGATCAACAGCTCCACCATGGAGATGCCCTGCACGGAGCGGCGCGGCGCGATCATCGGATATCGGGCGGTTTTCATGGGGGGAAGATGCACAGGCCTGAGGCAGGATCGTTCTGCAGGCAACCGACGGTGACGACCGCGGTCAGCGCGCGCCGCGTCCTCTCGTCGCCGTAGAGGCCGCTGCCGCAGCCGCTGCCGGGGGCTCTGGTGGAGGTCAGGCCCTGCCAGACGACGGACACCCGGTACTGGCGCGGCATGACGGGCACGATGTTCTCGACGCAGCCGCGCGCGTCGATCATCGCGCCCACTTTCGAGGTGCCGACGGTTTCCGCCGCGCCGAGCAGCGACTGGCCCCACTCGCATTGGTCGCGCGCCACGATGGCGGTGAGCGACGCGCAGCTCCCCGGCGTGGTGCCCGTGCCGAGCGGCGTTGCCGTCACGTAGCTCGCCGCGTTCAGGCGGTTGGCGTTGATGCGGTCGACCATGTCCTGGAGCAGCATGATCCCCTGCGCGCGCTGGAAGGATTCCATCTCCGCGAGCGTCGCGTGCGACTGCAACCCGGCGAGGCCGAGAAGGCCCACCACCACGATCACGATCGACACCAGCACCTCGATCATCGAGGTGCCGGATTGGCGAGCGGCCCCGGGCCGCGCCCTTTCGCGAATCAGCATGCGCCCTCCTTGCTCACGGCGCGCCCGCTCAGGTCGAGCATGACGCAACGGTAATCGCTCGTGGCCACGCTGCCCCCGGAGGCGCCCCCGGTGAGGGCGAAGGGCGTGCCCGCACCCGCGGCGAGGCGCCCGCTGCTGGCGAAGCTCACGGTGTTCGGGCCGGCAATGGCAAGGTTGGTGTAGGCCGCCTGCTCGCGCAACACGTTGCCGTTGGCGTCGGTGACCCTCCAGCCCGATGCCCATCCGCCGAGCGGCGTGACGGTCACGGTGTTGTTGCGCTTGATGGCCTCGCTCCGCGCGAAGGTGAGGCTCGCGAAGACGTCGAACGCCGCCGTCTTGATGCGCTGGCGCTTGACCATGGTTCCCAGGTTGGGGGCGGCGATGGCGGCCAGGATCGCGACGATGCCGATCACCACCATCATCTCGACCAGGGTGAAGCCGCGCATCCGACCGCGAGGGGAGGCGGAGCGCATCGCTACCAGCCCTTGTCCGTGCCGCCCACCATGCGCGTCTTGGCGCCGGTGTGGGTCAGGGTGAGGTTGCCATCCGGTGTCTGGACGCTGCTGGTGGCGGCGGCGGTGATGGTGAAGGAAGGTGTGGTGGCGCCGGCAGCGACGGTGACGGCGTAATGGTTGGAAACGCTCGTCGGGGACACGAGGCCGAGGTCGGCGAGCGCGGTGGCCCCCACGGCATAGGTGCGGGCATCGAGGAGGTACTGCGCCTCCTTCTGCGAGACCTGGGTGATGAACGCCTGCGCCTCGGCGCGGCGGCCCTTGCGCAGCTGGCCCTGGTAGGACGGCACCGCGATCGCGACCAGGATGCCGACGATGGCGACGGTGATGACGATCTCGATCAGTGTGAAGCCACGGGCCTTGGACACGGCACTCTCCCTTTGTATGGGAGGCATCATGGAGCGGGCCCCGGCGGGGGGCAAACGGGGCCCGATGAGCGGCAGGAAAGCCCGGGCAGACGGCAGCCGGGCGTTGAACGAGCGGTCAGGCCGGGGGGGCCGAAAGTCCCCTGGGCAGGGGGAAGATGACCCCCTCGCTGATCCCCTCCAGCTCCCGCACGCGGGCGACGCCCAGGGCCTGGAGGCGCAGGATCACCTCGTGCACCAGAACTTCCGGGGCGGAGGCGCCGGCGGTGACGCCGATGGTGCGCTTGCCGGCGACCCATTCCGGGCGCAGCTCCTCGGCGTTGTCGACCAGGTAGGCCTCGGTGCCGAGGTTGCGCGCCACCTCGCGCAGGCGGTTGGAGTTGGAGCTGTTGGGCGAGCCCACCACGATCACCACGTCGCACTTCGGCGCCATGAACTTGACCGCGTCC
The DNA here is from genome assembly GCA_046590805.1 of Usitatibacter sp. Lineage (GTDB taxonomy): Bacteria > Pseudomonadota > Gammaproteobacteria > Burkholderiales > Usitatibacteraceae > Usitatibacter. The sequence goes on along the minus strand of JBKJTM010000241.1, from coordinate 608 downwards.
TGGCGATTCTGGGTGGCGTAGCAGATGTCGTCCTTCTTCGGCCCCTGGATCGCCGGGAAGCGCGCCTTCAGCGCCGCGATGATCCGCTGGCAGTCGTCGATCGACAGCGTCGTCTGGGTCACGTAGGCGAGCTTGGCGGGGTCGCGCACCTGGAGGCTCGCGACATCGGCTTCGTTCTCCACCAGGTACATGCCCTGCTCGGCCTGGCCCATGGTGCCCTCGGCTTCCGGATGGCCCTGGTGGCCGATCATCACCACCTCGCGACCCTGCTCGCGCATCTTCGAGACCTCGACGTGCACCTTGGTCACCAGCGGGCAGGTGGCGTCGAAGACCTTGAGGCCGCGCCGGTCGGCCTCGCGGCGCACCTCGAGCGATACGCCGTGGGCCGAGAAGATCACGGTAGCGCCCTCGGGGACCTCGTCCAGCTCCTCGACAAACACCGCGCCCTTGGCGCGCAGGTCCTCGACCACGAACTTGTTGTGCACGATCTCGTGGCGCACGTAGATCGGCGCCCCGCGGGTCGCCAGCGCCCGCTCGACGATCGCGATCGCCCGGTCGACGCCGGCGCAAAAGCCGCGCGGCTGGGCGAGCAGGACTTCGGCGCGGGC
>JBKJTM010000216.1:0-6160 GCA_046590805.1 Usitatibacter sp. | reverse complement strand
CGTTCTTTTCGGCGTTGTCGACCGAGTCCTGCGCCTTCTTGTTGATGTCGCCCCCCAGCGCCTTCGCGTCCTCGGCCGCCTTCACCTGCGCGCCGAAGACATCTTTCTTCGCGCGTTCCGTGGCCTCGGCGCGCTCGGTGGCGGCGTCGACCTTGGGCGTCGCGGGCTTGCCGCAACCGGCGATGGCGAGCGCCGCGAGGGCGATCGCCACGCCGGCGCGAGCCGGGATCATGCGCGCACGGCTTTCACGCGCTGCCGGATGTCCTGGCGGACCTTCGGCGGCAGGTGGTTCCAGCGCACGCCCGCGACCGCCCCCGCGAGGGCGAGGCATGCGGGAACGGCGTCGCGTTCCGGATGGACGCGGCGCAGTTGCAGCCACGCGTCCCAGAAGCCGACGCGCATGAGAGCTTCCAGCGAGTCGATGCCGAGGGCGCGAAGCTCGGTGGCCAGAGTGCGGCCGATGTTGGGGGTTTGCTCGATCGGAGTAGCTGCAGTTGCGGTATTCACATGACCTCCAGTGCGATTGCCGTTCCCTCGCCGCCGCCGATGCAGAGTGCGGCGACGCCCTTTTTCAAGCCACGCTTCTTGAGAGCGTAGATGAGCGTCGTGATGATGCGGGCTCCCGTGGCGCCGATCGGGTGGCCCAGGGCCACCGCGCCGCCGTTCACGTTCACCTTCGCGGGGTCGATCCCCACGTCCTTCATCGCCGCCATGGTGACCACGGCGAATGCTTCGTTCACCTCGAAGAGATCCACGTCGGAGGCCTTCCAGCCGGCGTTCTTCAGCACCTTCTCGATCGCGCCCACCGGCGCGGTCGTGAACCACTCCGGCTCGTGTGCGTTGGATGCATGGGCGATCACGCGGGCCAGCGGCTTGGCGCCGCGCTTCTTCGCCTCGGCTTCCGTCATCATCACCAGCGCCGCGGCACCGTCGGAGATCGAGGAGGAGGTGGCCGCGGTGACGGTGCCGTCCTTGTTGAACGCCGGGCGCAGCGTCGAGATCTTTTCGAGCTTCACCGTGAAAGGAGTCTCGTCGTCCTTGACGATTTCCTCGCCGGAGCGGCTCTTGACCGTCACCGGCGCGATCTCGTCCACGAAGGCGCCCGATTTCGAGGCGTTTACCGCGCGCTCCGTGGAGGTCTTGGCGTAAGCGTCCATGTCCTCGCGGGAGAAGCCGTACTTCTTCGCGGTGGCGTCGGCGTAGAAGCCCATGGGCTTGCCGCTGTACGCATCCTCGAGGCCGTCGAACGCCATGTGGTCGAGCATCTGCTGGTGGCCGTAGCGGTAGCCGGCGCGCGACTTCATCAGCATGTGCGGCGCATTGGTCATCGATTCCATGCCGCCCGCGACCACGATGGTCGAGTTGCCGGACGAGAGCGAGTCGAACGCCATCATCGCCGCCTTCATCGCCGAGCCGCACATCTTGTTCACGGTGGTGGCGGGAGTCGAGTTGTCGAGGCCGGCCTTCATCGCCGCCTGGCGCGCCGGGGCCTGGCCCTGGCCCGCCGAAAGCACGCAACCGAAGATCACGTCGTCGACTTCGCCGGGCTTTACCCCGGCCTGCTCGACCGCGGCCTTGATCGCGGTAGCGCCGAGCTCCGATGCGGAAACCGAATTGAACTTGCCCTGCATAGCCCCGATCGGGGTGCGCTTGGCGCCGACGATGACGACGTTTTCAGCCATGACTCCTCCTTAAACCGATTCTTCGAAAAGCTCGCGCCCGATCAGCATGCGGCGGATCTCGTTGGTGCCGGCGCCGATGTCGTACAGCTTCGCGTCGCGAAGCAGGCGGCCTGCGGGAAATTCGTTGATGTAACCGTTGCCGCCAAGAGCCTGGATCGCCTCCAGCGCCACGGCGACCGCGTTCTCGGAAGAGAACAGCAGGCAGGCGGCGGCATCCTTGCGCGCGGCACGTCCGCGGCCCTGGTCCAGCGCGCCGGCGACGCGGTAGCTGAACGCGCGCGAAGCCTGCAGCTTGGTATACATGTCGGCAACCTTGCCCTGCATCAGCTCGAAGGTGCCGATCGGCTGGCCGAACTGCTTGCGCTCGTGCATGTAGGGCAACACCAGGTCCATGGCCGACTGCATGATGCCGAGGGGGCCACCCGAGAGCACGGTGCGCTCGGTGTCCAGGCCCTTCATCAATACCCTGGAGCCGCCGTTCACGCTGCCGAGGACGTTGTCTTCCGGGATCTCGCAGTCCTGGAACACCAGCTCGCAGGTGTTGGAGCCGCGCATGCCGAGCTTGTCCAGCTTCTGCGCGGTGGAAAAGCCCTTCATGCCCTTCTCGACCAGGAAGGCGGTCATCGCCTTCGAGCCCTGGTCCTTCGGGGCGGTGCGCATGTAGACGATGGCGACGTCGGCATCGGGACCGTTGGTGATCCACATCTTGGTGCCGTTGGCGACCCAGCGGTCGCCCTTTTTTTCCGCCTTGCAGGCCATCGAGCCGACGACATCGGAGCCCGCGCCCGGCTCGCTCATCGCCAGCGCGCCGACGAACTCGCCGGAGCAGAGCTTCGGCAGGTACTTGTGCCGCTGCGCCTCGGAGCCGTTGAGATAGAGGTTGTTCACGCACAGGTTGGAGTGCGCGCCGTAGGACAGGCCCACCGAGGCCGAGGCCCGCGAGACTTCCTCCATCGCGATCAGGTGCGCAACGTAACCAAGGCCGGTGCCGCCGTAGCTCTCGGGAACCGTCATGCCGAGGAGGCCGAGCTCGCCCAGCTTGGCCCACATGTCGGCGGGGAATTCGTTCCTACGGTCGATCTCGGCGGCTCGCGGTGCCAGCTCGGCATCGCACATGCGCTTGACCGTGTCGCGGAGCGCGTCGAAATCCTCGGTCAAATGGGTATCGAAAAGCATCGAGCTGGGCGCGAGGGCAACAACCGTATCGGGGAGCGTAATTATCGCTCGAAACGGGCTTTTCCGTGAGAGGGGGGGCTACCCGGCCATTCCGGCGATGGCCGGCACGACGACTTCAGGTTTTTCCCGATGGGGCGCATGGCCGCAGCGCGCGATGCGCAGGATGCGCACCTTCGCTACCGCCGGCGCGCTCGCGGCGATCGCCTCGACCTGCGCCACGCTGCTGTACGGATCGTCCTCGCCGAGGATCGCGAGCACCGGGCAGCGGATGCCGGCGATGTCCCCGAGAATGTTCCAGGCGCGGAATTCGGGACGCAGCCAGGTGTCGTTCCAGCCGTAGAAGACGCTGTCCACATCGTCGTGGTGGCGCGCGAGCTTCTCCCGCCAGCCGGTGTCCTCGTACTGGCGGCGCGCGGCGAGGATGCTCTCCACATTGGAGCTCTCGACCGTGGTGAGCGGCGCCATGGCCACGATCCCGGCAACATCCCATTTGCCCGCGCCCGCGTGGATGAGACCCATCGAGGCGCCGGTCGAGTGCCCGACCAGCAGTGGCCGAGTGATGCCCAGCTCTCGCCGCAGCGACGGGAGTGTCTCCAGCGCCTCGTCGTGCATGAAGCGCGTGCCGTAAGGTTCGATCCGCGGTGAAGAGCGGCCAAAGCCGCGGCGTGAGTAGGCGATGGTCCTGCAGCCGGTGGCCGCGGCGAGCACCGCGGGGAAGTCGCGCCACATCGACACCGAGCCGAGGCCCTCGTGGAGCAGGAGCAGCTCGGGACGGCCGGCGCGGCTGGCGGGGATGTCGATGTATTCGAGGCTGGCGCCACCTACGGCGACATATTGGATCCCGGCCTTCGCCGGGATGACGTCTTGGATCCCGGACGGCTCCGGGATGACGCAGGGATCGTTCCTCTGCGGCGGCGTCATTTAGGCGCGAGACGGATCGCGCCGTCGAGACGGATCACTTCTCCGTTGAGGACCTCGTTCTCGATCACGTGCTTCACCAGCGCGGCGTACTCGTCGGGCTTGCCGAGGCGCGGCGGGAACGGGACCTGCTGGCCCAGGGAGGTGCGGATCTCCTCGCTCATCCCCTGCAGCATCGGCGTGTCGAAGATGCCCGGCGCGATGGTGACGACGCGGATGCCGAAGCGCGCGAGCTCTCGCGCGATGGGAAGCGTCATGCCGTTCACGCCGGCCTTGGAGGCCGCGTAGGCCGCCTGGCCGATCTGGCCGTCCATCGAGGCGACGGAGGACGTGTTCACCAGCACGCCGCGCTCGCCGCTCGCGAATGGCGGTTGCGCGCTCATGCGCGCGGCCGCCAGCCGGATCACGTTGAAGGTGCCGATGAGGTTGATCTTCACCGCGTGCTCGAAGCTTGCGAGCGAATGCGGCCCGGTCTTGCCGACCACGCGCTCGCCCGGGGCAATGCCGGCGCAGTTCACCGCGCCGTGGATCGCGCCGAAGACCGACACGCACAGGTCGACGGCGGCGGTGGTCTGGGCCTCGTCCGTCACGTCGGTCTTGAGGAAGCGCGCGTTGGGGCCGAGGTGACCCGCGACCGCCTCGCCCACCTCGTTCACGTCGGCGATCACGACCTTGCCGCCGTTGGCGACCAGCATGTGGGCGGTCGCCGCGCCCAGGCCCGAGCCGCCGCCGGCGACGAGGAAGGTGTTGTTCTGGATCTGCATGTCAGGTCTTCTTCTCGGGGGTGGGATTTCGTAGCGCCAGGATCGGCAGGTCGCGCTCGCGTGCCCAGCGCTCCCAGTGAGCGGCACTCTCGGCGGCGAAACGTTCACGCAGTGCGGCAATGTCGAGCGCGGGCATTCCGAGGGATGAGGAGAGGCGCTCGGCGAAGTGGGGCTCGAGCGCCGCGACCGCGATCCAGCCCTCGCGCGCCGCGTACAAATTATATCCGGCAAGGCCCCCGCCGATGATGGCGCCGGGCGCCGTGAGCTCTTCATGCAGTGGCTGCGCGAGTGCGCGCGCCGCATCCTCAAGCGCAACGCTCTGCGAGGCGCCTTTTCCCGTGCGCGAACGGGCCACGATCATCGCCAGCGCCGTCGACACCGCGCGTTCGGCGCCCGCCATGTCCACGAAGAGGGTTGCCGGCATGTGCGGTGGCCGCACGAGCCCATGGGCCGCCATGTAGGTGAGGTCGTGGCCGGGGACTTCTTCCTCCGGGGGCGCGTGACCCGTGATGGCGACGTGACAAAGCCGGCTGTGCGCCGCGAGTGAATGCGGATCCAGACCCATGCGCGCGAGAGCGGATGGGCGTTGCGCGGTGACGATCAGGTCGGCACCCGCCAGCAGCTCACGCATCTGTACCTGGCCTTCCGCGGCCTTCAGGTCGATGCGCCGCAGTTCCATGTTCTCGTGCAAGCGGCGATACCAATCGGGGCAATAAATCTCGAAGGGATCACCGGACGGCGGCTCGACTTTGGTGACGCTGGCGCCGAGGTCGCGTAGCCGCGCGCAGGCGGCTGGACCCGGGAGGTTGAGGGCGGTGCTCACTACGCGCAGCCCCGACAGCAGAATCGGGCTCAGGGGGCGCCGCCCTCGAGCGAGGCCACCAGCTTCCACAGCGCTTCATCTTCGGGGGTCAGCTTGAGCGCCTTGCGGTAAAGCGCGAGCGCCACGTCCGGGCGCCCGGCGTCCTGGTCCATGCGCGCCATGGACTGCAGCTCAGGAGAAGACAATGGTAGTGTGGGTTTGCCCGAGTACACCGAGCGCGGCGTATCGATGCGCCGCTTTTCCAGAACCAGCATCGAATCATAGAAATGCAGCGCGAAAGTCATCCGCGTGATGTAGTCGACCTCGAGCCCCGGGGGAGGCCCGTACCAGGCGTGGAGCTGGTCGACCAGCTGCTTGGCAAACTCGATGAACGTCCCCGGGCGCCCGAGGCCGCCGCCCCAAGGCGGCTGGTAGCTGGTGTGCAGGTCCTCGGCCAGGTAGAGCCCGCCGGGCTTCACCGCCGGGTAGAGCTCGCGGAAAGTGGTGATTTGCTGCGCCATGGTGTGGCCGCCGTCGTCGATCACGATGTCGAACGGGCCGTAGCGTTCGCGCAGCTGGCGGTGAGTCTCGGACTGCACCTGGTCGCCGATGACGATGTCGATGCCCGGCTCCGCCAGTTGCGCGCAGGACGGATTGCTGTCGACACCGACGATATGTGCCCGCGGACCGAAGTAATGCCGCCACATCTGCAGCGAGCCGCCGTGCCAGACGCCGAACTCGAGCAGCCGGATGTCGCGACCACGGAATGGGGCGAAATGGCGCTCGTAGATCTCGAAGTAGTGCCGCCACTTCGTGAG
>JBKJTM010000153.1:0-7743 GCA_046590805.1 Usitatibacter sp. | reverse complement strand
GCCGCCGTCCTGGTTCAGCTTCGCGCGGTCCACCCGGCCGAAAGCGCGGTCGAGGCCGAGGTGCTGCTTGCAGTAGCTTTCGCTCTCCCACGCGGCGAGGCAGCCCAGCACCTGCGCGGCAAACGCCTCGTTGATCTCGATCGCGTCCATGTCGGCGAGGCCCAGGCCATGGCGCATGAGGAGCGGCGTGATCGCGTGCACCGGGCCCAGGCCCATCTCCGAGGGGTCGAGCGCACCCCAGTGGGTATCGACGATGCGGCCGAGGGGCTTGAGAGCGTACTCACGCAGCACGTCCTCGGAGGCGAGCACCAGCATCGCCGCGCCGTCGGTAATCTGCGAGCTGTTGCCGGCGGTCACGTTGCCGTAGGTCCGATCGAAGACCGGCTTCAGCTTGGCGAGCTTCTCCACCGCGGAGTCGCGGCGCACGCCGTCATCGGCCGAGTACACCGTGCCGTCGGGGCCATACATCGGCTCGACCTCGGTCAAGCGGCCGTTGTCCTGGGCGAACGCGACGCGGCGATGGGACTCCACCGCGAACTCGTCCATCATCTGGCGGGTGATGCCGAAGCGCTGGGCGACGATCTCGGCGGTGGAGCCCATCGAGATCTTCACGATCGGGTCGGTGAGGCCGCGCAGGATCGCGATCACCGGCGCAAGGTGGGAGAGGCGGAACTTCGCGGCGAGCCCCGCCTTCTGCGCGACGCTCTTCGCGGCATACCACTGCGCGAGCCAATTCACCATGGCCGGGCCGTACAGCAGCGGCGCGTGGGTCATGGCGTCGGTGCCGCCCGCCAGCACCAGGCGCGAGCGGCCGGCAAGGATATTCACCAGGGCGGAGTCGAGCGCCTGCAGGCCGGAAGCGCAGTTGCGCATCACCGTCCACGCCGGCACCTTGTCGCCGCAACCCAACCGCAGCGACACCACGCGCCCGATGTTGGCCTCGTCGGCTGACGGCATCGCGCTGCCCACGATCACCTCGTCGAACGCCGTCGCATCGAACGGCTGGCGCATCAGCAACGGGCGGCCGGCGTTGACCGCGAGGTCCGATGCGGTGAACGGGCCGAGCCCGGTGCGCGCCTTGAGGAACGGGGTCCGTGCCCCGTCGACTACATAGACGCGGCGGCCAGCACCCGCTTCGCTTCCGCTTGCTCCCATCGCTCCTCCCGGTGCGCTCCCCGCGCAAGGTCGTGCTCGAAATCGTCCACCATGATCACCTCGCGCTTGATGCGGTCGGTGTACAGCAGGTGGTCATGTTCTTCCTGGGTGATGATCGCCTGCTTGACGGCGGCGGCGCGCCGCTCGGCGAGCGTCGGCTGCGGAAGCTTCCCGGCCTTGAGGGCGGCCCGCACGCGGGCCTCGATCGGGTCGGCCTTGATGACGGCCTCCATCGCGAACTCGAGCCGGCCGATGACGTCCTTCTCGTCGCGCGGGATGTAGGCGCCGGCGGTCAGCCGGTCGCGCGCGGCGCCCGGCGTGATCAGGATCTGCGCCACCTTGGAGCCGACCTTGTCGGTGGGCGCGTCGAGCGTGAGGCCCTTCGGGAACACCAGCACGCGCAAGGCGGCGGCGACGAAGCGGTTGGGGAAGTTCTGCAGCACGCCCTCCATCGCGACTTGCATCTTGAAGAACGCGTCGTACATGCTCCAGTGCAGCAGCGGCAGATCGTCCTTCTGCCGGCCCTCGTCCTCGAAGCGCTTGACGGTGGCCGAGGCCATGTAAAGGAGCGAGAGGATGTCGCCCAGGCGTGCCGAGAGCTTCTCCTTGCGCTTCAAGCTCCCCTGGAGCACGAACATCGACAGGTCCGAGAGCAGCGCGAACGCCGACGAGAAGCGCGTCATCATCTGCAGATAGCGGCGCACGTCGGGGCTCCCGGGCACCGCTGCCAGCTTGCCGCCGGTGATGCCGAGGAAGAGCGCCCGCGCCGCATTGGCGACGGTGAAGCTCAGGTGCGCCCAGAAGGCAGCATCGAAGGCGCCAAGGCGGCCTTCATTGACTGCCTGCATCTCCCTCAGCACGAACGGATGGCAGCGGATCGCGCCCTGGCCGAAGATGATCAGCGAGCGCGTGAGGATGTTGGCGCCCTCGACGGTGATCGCGATGGGAATGGTCATGTAGGCGGCGCCGAGGTAGTTGTTCGGCCCCATCATGATTCCCTTGCCGCCGTGGATGTCCATGGCGTCGTTCAGGATCTGGCGCATGCGCTCGGTCATGTGGTACTTGCAGATCGCCGAGATGACCGACGGCTTCTCGCCCGAATCGAGCGCGACCATCGTAAGGCGCCGCGTCGCGTCCATCATGTAGGTATAGCCTCCGATACGCGCGAGGGCTTCCTCCACCCCTTCGAACTTGCCGATCGGCGTGCGGAACTGCGAGCGCACGCGGGCGTAGGCGCCGGTGGCGCGCGACCCCAGCTTGCCGGCCGCCATCGACATCGACGGCAGCGAGATCGAGCGGCCGGCTGCGAGGCACTCCACCAGCATCCGCCAGCCCTTGCCGATGTATTCACGCCCGCCGATGACCCATTCCATGGGGATGAAGACGTCCTTGCCCCAGTTGGGGCCGTTCATGAACGCGGCTTGCAGCGGGATATGGCGGCGGCCGATGTTCACGCCCTTGTGCGAGGTGGGGATGAGGGCGAGCGTGATGCCGACATCTTCCTTGTCGCCCAGGAGCCGGTCCGGATCGAAGAGCTTGAAGGCCACGCCGAGGAGGGTCGCCACGGGCCCGAGCGTGATGTAGCGCTTCTCCCACGTGAGGCGCAGGCCGAGCACCTCGCGTCCCTCGTGCATGCCTTTGCAGACGATGCCGAAGTCGGGGATCGCGCCGGCGTCCGAGCCTGCGTCGGGATTGGTGAGCGCGAAGCACGGGATCTCCAACCCCTTGGCGAGCCGGGGCAGGTAATGGTTCTTCTGCTGATCGGTGCCGTAGTGGATGAGGAGCTCCGCCGGCCCCAACGAGTTGGGGACCATGACGGTGACCGCGGCGGTGCCGCTGCGGGTCGAGATCTTGGTCACGATCTCGGTGTGGGCGAAGGCCGAGAAGCCGAGGCCGCCGAAGGACTTGGGAATGATGATCCCGAGGAAGCCCTGGTCGCGGATGAACTTCCACACCTCCGGGGACAGGTCCATGCGCTCGTGGGTGGTCTCCCACTCATCGATCATCCCGCACAGCTCTTCCACCGGCCCGTCGACGAAGGCCTTTTCCTCGGCGGTGAGGCGCGCCTGCGGGTAACCGAGGAGCTTCGACCACTCCGGCTTGCCGCTGAAAAGTTCGGCATCCCACCAGATGCTGCCGGCGTCGAGCGCCTCCTGCTCGGTCTGCGACACCTGCGGCAGGGTCCTCTTGTAGAGGGCGAAGATCGGCTTGCTGACCACCGCGGCGCGCAGCGGCTTCACGATCGAGAACAAGGCGAAGACGGCCACCGTGATCCATGCCGCTGCGACCACGGAGGGCGGCGCCCTCATCATCGTGATGAAGGCCGCCAGGGTCGCGAGGCCGAGCGTCCAGGCGAGCCCGTTGGCGCGGTGGTAGGCGAGCACCCATCCCAGCAGGATGAAGAAGCCGATGACCGCGAGGATGGTCAACATGTCGATCTCCCTTTCAGTATCCCGAGACCAGCTCGAGCTTGCGTGTGTCGCCCAGCGCCGGCGCCTTCAGCCCCGCCACCAGGAAGGGTGCCAGGCGCTGGATCAGCAGCTCGTCGTTGTCCCTGTCCTTGTCGGTGGCGGTCATCTGCGAGAAGAGCTTGAGCGCGTCGGTGCCGGCGAGCGTGTACGAGAGCGCCCCCATCACGAAGTGCAGCCGCCAGGTGAGCTCCTGCTTGGGCAGGTGCGGCAGAGCGCGGCCGAAGGCTTCCTTGTAACGGCCGATCATCTCGGCGTACTGGGCGGAGAGGAAATGGCGGATGAAGGGGGCCGGATCGGCGTAGGCGCGGCCGACGAGGCGCAGGAAGTTCTTGCCGCCGCGTTCCTCATCGCGCGCCAGGCGCAGCGCCGGGACCAGCATCGCCGACAGGATCGCCTCGCAGGTCACGGGCTTGCCGCCCGCCTCGCGCTCCACCCGCGCCAGCAGGTCGATGCGCTCCTGGTTCATGGGGTCGAGCCGGCGGGTGAGGACCGTCTGGAAAAGCTCTTCCTTGGAACCGAAGTGGTAGTTGACCGCCGCCAGGTTGACGTTCGCGGCCGAGGTGAGGCTCCTCAGGCTGGTCGCCTCGAAGCCGTGCTCCATGAAAAGCTGCTCGGCGGCATCGAGGATCCGCGTCTTGGTGTCCGCCGAGGTGGGGTCGGCGATGCCTTTGCGTGCGGGACGGCTGGCCGCCATGTGAAACGTCCGATTCAAACGCTCGTTTGAATTCCATCCTAAGCCGCGGCTCGCGTTCAAGTCAATTGAAATGCCGCGGCGGCGCCGGATGTGACTTTTTACATACTGCCCGCAGGGCCCGAGGCCTGATTCTGGCCCCAGGGCAAAATGGGGACGAGCGACATGAAGAAGAACAAGGTCGAGGAGCTGGAGTCGAAGCTGGTCCAGGGCAAGGGCGCGGTCGAATGCCTCGGCATCCTGGTCGAGCTGGCCGAGCTGCACGCCGCCACCTTCCGCAACCGCGAGGGCATCCGCTGCGCGCGGGAAGCGCTGAACATCGCCCGTGTGCGCAACGACACCGCGGCCGCGGCGCGCGCGCTCGCGGCGGCAATGCGCTGCCACCTCCAATGCGGCGATTTCGTTGCCGCGGTGGCCAACGGCCTCGACGCGATCGAGTGCTTCGGCGAGGAAGACCCGGCGCGGCGCTCCGCGGCGCTGCAAGGCGTGGCGCGGTCGCTGATCGCGGTCGAATCGTTCGACCTCGCGGTGGACGTGGCCGAGCGCGCGGCAGCCGACGCCCGGCTCGCCGCCGACCCGGCCGCGGAGGCCGGCGCGCGCGCCCTCTGGGGCTCGATCCTGGCGAGCCGCGACCGCTTCGACGAGGCGCGGCGGCAGTTCCGCGAGGCGGGCGCCATCCAGCGACGCCTCGGCGACCGGGCCGCACTGAAGACATGCGCCGCGAGCATCGCCCGCTCCTACCTCACCCAGGCCAACGACGCCCTGCAGCGCGGCGACTACGACCACGCGCGCGCCCTCTGGCGCCACGCGATCCGCGTCTTTCGCGTGGCCCTGGGCACCGGCCAATCGACGGCCGACGACGCGCTCGCGTACGCCGGCATCGCCGAATGCGAGACGCGCCTCGGAAACCGCGACAAGGCGCTCGCCGCCGTGCGCCAGGCGATCGAGCTCGCCGGGCAGTCGCGCAATCCGCTCGCGCTCGCGCACTGCTATCTCTGGGAAAGCCACGCGCTCAAGGCCGCGGGCAAGCTCGAAGCCGCGCGGCGCGCCTGCGAATGCGCGCGCGACGCCGCCGAGCAGCTGGACCACGACCCGATCCTCGGCGAGTGCCTCAAGGCCGAGTCGATGCTGAACGACCTTTCCGGGCGCTTCGAGTCGGCCCAGGACCTCGAGCAGCGCGCCGAACGCGTCGAGCTGGAGCGCGAGGCGTTCCACTCCCGCGCTCGCGACGAGGTGGGGATGCTGCTGGTTCGCCACATGAGCCCCGGCACGCTCGCGCTGGTGGCCCACGCGGCTTGATAGACTGATGCGTGATTTCACGCGCCATCGTTGCCGCTCTTGCCTGCTGCTGCGCTCTGCCCTCCGCGGCAATCCTCATCCGCGCGGACCGGGATGACTCCGAGTATCTCGAGCTCGCAACGCGCTATCCCTCATCGGTCCGGCTCGACGCACCCGAGGGTGAGGGCGTCCTGATCGCAGCGCGCTGGGTGCTCACCGCGGCGCACCGGGGGAAAGCCCTGCAGGACATGAAGCCGATGCCGAAGCTCGCCTTCGGCTCGCGCCAGCACGAGATCGAGGCGATCTTCGTCCACCCCGACTGGAAAGCAGGTGGGCACAGCGACCTCGCGTTGCTCTACCTCAAGGCGCCGGTTCGCGGCATCGAGCCCACGCGCCTCTATCGCGAGAGCGACGAGGCCGGCAAGGGCGTGGTGATCGTGGGCACCGGGTATAGCGGCAAGATCGGCGAGAAGCCGCTGCCCAGGGACCGCTGGGACAGGAAGAAGCGCGCGGCGATCAACACCGTCGACCGGGTGGCGCCGCGCATCCTGGGGCTCAGGATCAAGCCCCCGGACGAGGCCTCGGACCTGCAGGGCGCGGCGGCGCCGGGCGACAGCGGCGGCCCCGCATTCATGGAAACCGCCGAGGGACTCTTCGTTGCCGGCATCGGCTACGCCACCGACGACGCGAATGCCGACGGCATCATCGGCAACGCCGGCGACTGGGAGCTCTACGTGCGCGTGTCGGCGTTCGTCACCTGGATCGAGGCGACGATGCTGCAGGTAGCGAAGCAGGAAGTGGAAACGCTGCTCGGCGGGCACTCGCAATAGGCCGCCGGCGCTCGAAGTCTCGAATCACACCTGGTCGCGAATCGCTATGACCTGGATGCCCAGGGCAAGAGCCTTTTCGCACATCGCCTCATCGAGGCAAAGGATCGCATCGACCTTCGACGCCTCCGCAATGGCCAGGTGAAGCGCATCTCCACCCCGCAAGTTCGCAGCCACCTCGGAACACAGTTCGGCGGCGCGGCGAAATTCCTCAGGGCGCGGACTCAGCACGGTGCAATGCTTGACGGCAAAGTCCCGCAATTCCGCATTGGCGAGCTTCGCGACAGAGGGCTCGGCATGCCCCCTGCGCACCTTGATCGACACCGCAGAGGCAAACTCGACGACCGACCAATCGCTGATTGCCAGCGACCGGTTGGCGCTCTCGATCCACGCGTGAATGATGCCGGTGCTCGGCTCGTTCAAGAAGATGGGAACGAGCGCGCTGGTGTCCACATAGACCATCAATAGCGCGCCTCGCGCCTCATGTCGCCGACAACCGGCGGAGTCTCCTTCTGCGACGCGACAAAACGGCGCAACTTCCGCATTGCAATTCGGCCGACGATCTTCCTCGCAGGAGTCAGGACCAGACGCCCGTCAGCGGGAAGCTCGACGAGCAGCTTGTCGCCTTCGGCGACACCGATCGCCCTCGCCGATTCCGCCGGCAATCGCACCGCGAGGCTGTTGCCCCAGCGTGAAACGACGAGCTCGACTCTGGAGGGTTTCACGGCCATGGCGGGACCCCGGATATACGTGTATCTACATGGTACCCGGCGTTGTCCGCCGCGGCAATCTGAAATCGCATGCAAACCGAAGGGGTTTCAGTCCAGGGCACCACACCTCGGCGAAGTCCTACGCCGCGCCAAGCGCCTGCTCGATGTCCCAACGCAGGTCATCCAAGGTCTCCAGGCCCACCGACAGCCGCACCATGTCCGGCGGCACGCCCGCCCTCACCTGCTCCTCTTCGGAGAGCTGTCGGTGGGTGGTCGACGCGGGATGGATCACCAGTGACTTGGCATCCCCGATGTTGGCGAGGTGGCTCACGAACTGCAGCGCCTCGATGAACTTCACGCCCGCGTCGAACCCGCCCCTGATGCCGAACGAGAGCAGCGAGCCCGCGCCCTTCGGCATGTAGCGCTTAGCGAGCGCGTGATACGGGCTCGACGGCAGGCCGGGGAAATTGACCCAGGACACCTTCGGGTGGTCCTCGAGGAACCTCGCGACCGCGAGCGCGTTGGCGCAGTGCCTGTCCATGCGCACCGGCAGGGTCTCCACGCCCTGCAGCAGCAACCACGCGTTGAAGGGGGAGATCGTCGGGCCGAAG
>JBKJTM010000387.1:0-4270 GCA_046590805.1 Usitatibacter sp. | reverse complement strand
ATGCGATGGCCACGCCTTGCGCTCGCGCCATCTCCATCGCGGTGCGCAGCGCCGCCATGCCGACAACTGGCCCGAGGCCATTGTCGCCGTCGACCAATGCGATCGCCGCCGCGGGCCGGTCGACCTTCGGCCGTGCGTGGGCATTGATGCCGCCCAGGGCGATGCGCTCGCAATACGACTCGATCCGGCCGACGCCATGGGTGTGGTGGCCGAAGAGGTCGCCCAGCACCAGGATTTGCGCGGTGTCGGCCGCGTCGGCCGCGGCCACGCCCTGCGCGGCGAAGGCTCGTTCGGCAAGCCCGCGCAGCTCGGCTTCCGTCATGCGCTCAGTCGGCCTTGATGTTCGCGGTCCGCACCACCTTGCCCCACTTCTCGGTCTCGCTGTCGATGTAGCGGCCCAGCTCCTGGGCGGTGCCGGGCGCGGGCTCGAGCCCATGCTTGGCCAGCTCGGCCACGACGGTCTGGTCCTTGAGCACCCTCACCAGCTCGCGTTGCCAGTAGTCGACGATCTCCTTCGGCACCTTGCTCGAAGTGACGAAGGCGTACCAGTTGGTCGCTTCGAACCCGGGATATCCCAGCTCGGCGACCGTCGGCACGCTGGGCATGATCGCGGTGCGCCTGGCGCCGGTGGTGGCCAGCGCCACGAGCTTGCCGGTTTCCATGTGCGGCTTCGAGGTCGAGGGCACCGCGGGATACATCGAAACCCTGCCGCCGAGGAGATCGGTCATCGCCGGCCCGCCGCCCTTGTAGGGCACGTGGATCAGGTCGATGCCCGCGGCGATCTTGAAGAGTTCGCCCGCGAGGTGGCCGGCGCCGCCCACGCCCGAGGAGGCGTAGGTGAGCTCGCCCGGCTTCTGTCTGGCGAGCGCCACGTATTCCGCGAGCGTCTTCGCGGGCACGCCGGCATGCACGACGAACACGTTCGGGAAGATCATGCCCATGGTGATGGGCGCGAGGTCCTTCTTCACGTCGTACGACAGGCTCTTCTGCATCGCCGGGGCGACGGTCAGCGGGCCCACGGAGGAGAGGTGAATCAGGTAACCGTCGGCGGGGCCCTGGGCCACGTGCTGGGCGGCGATGATGCCGCCGGCGCCGGCCTTGTTCTCCACGATCACCGTCTGGCCGATGTTCTCGGTGAGTTTCTTGGCGACGATGCGGGCGGCGGTATCGGTGCCGCCGCCGGGCGCGAAGCCGACCGTGAGCGTGACCGAGCGGGTGGGGAAGGTGGATTGGGCGGCGGCCGCCCCGGCGAACAGCAGGGCGGCGGCGAGGGCGTGAATGCGTGCTGGAAAGGTCATGGCGCTTTTCCTCGCGAAAAGATTGTCGGGATGACCGCAAGCGTATACGTTCTGCGGTGGATGGACTTCTCCCGCGAATTCGACCTGCTGATACTGGGCGGAGGCAACGCCGCGCTGTGCGCCGCGCTGACCGCCCGCAAGCTCGGACTCACGGTCCTCGTGGTCGAGTCGGCGCCGACACACTTCCGCGGCGGCAACAGCCGCCACACGCGCAACATGCGCACGATGCATGACGGCCCCCTGGACGTGCTCACCGACGCCTATCCGGAGGCCGAATACTGGGAGGACCTCCTCAAGGTGACCGGCGGGCTCACCGACGAGCGCCTCGCGCGCATCACCATCCGCGAGACCGAGCGCCACCTGCCGTGGATGAAGGCGCACGGAGCGCGCTTCCAGGCGCCGCTCGGCGGCACGCTGCACCTTTCGCGCACCAACGCGTTCTTCCTCGGCGGTGGCAAGGCGCTGATGAACGCCTACTACGCCGCGGCGCAGTCGCTGGGCGTCGAAGTCTCGTACGACACCGAGGTGATCGACCTCGTCATCGACGACGGCCGGTTCTCGTCGGCCACGGTCATGCGCCACGGCGTCGAGCACGTGGTGCGCGCCAAGGCCTGCGTCGCGGCGGCCGGCGGCTTCGAATCCAACCTCGCCTGGCTGCGCGAGGCGTGGGGCCCGCCCGCCGACAACTTCATCGTGCGCGGCACGCCCTACAACATGGGAAAGGTGCTGAAGCTCCTGCTCGACAAGGGCGCGAAGTCGGTGAGCGACGCGACCCAGGGCCATTGCGTCGCGATCGACGCGCGCTCGCCGAAGTTCGACGGCGGCATCGTGACGCGCGTGGACGCGGTCTCCCTCGGCATCGTGGTCAACCGTGACGCCCGGCGCTTCTACGACGAGGGCGAGGACTTCTGGCCGAAGCGCTACGCCATCTGGGGGCGGCTGGTCGCAGGGCAGCCGGGGCAGATCGGCTATTCGATCATCGATAACAAGTCGATGGGCAAGTTCATGCCGCCGGTGTTCCCGCCGATCAAGGCGGCGACGATCCATGACCTCGCGATAGCCCTGAAGCTCGATCCCGCGGCCCTCGAGGCGACCGTCGCGCAGTTCAACGCGGCGGTGCGTCCCGGCAACTTCGACCACACCGTCCTCGACGATTGCGCCACCGAGGGCCTCGACCCGCCCAAGACGCACTGGGCACGCATTCTCGACACCGCTCCTTTCTATGCGTATCCCCTGCGGCCCGGAATCACCTTCACCTACCTCGGCGTCGGCATCGACGAGCGCTCCCGCATGCTGATGGCCGACGGCAAGCCCGCGAAGAACATCCTCGCGGCGGGCGAGATCATGGCGGGCAACATCCTCGGCAAGGGCTACCTCGCCGGCATCGGCATGGCCATCGGCACCACCTTTGGCCGCATCGCGGGCGAGGAGGCCGCGCGCCATGTCCGCGCCTAGGCCGCGTCTCGAGGAGCTGGTCGAGGAGGCCCAGCGGGTGCTCGCGATCTGCAACGCCTGCCGCTATTGCGAGGGTTACTGCGCGGTCTTCCCGGCGCTCGAGCGGCGCCTCGCGTTCGCGGAGCAGGACGTGCATTACCTCGCCAACCTCTGCCACAACTGCGGCGCCTGCCTGTACGCCTGCCAATACGCGCCGCCGCACGAGTTCCAGCTCAACTTCCCGCGCATCCTCGCGCAGGTGCGCAAGGAGACCTACCGCAAGTACGCGTGGCCGGGCTTCTTCGGCGCTGCCTTCGAGCGCAACTCGCTGGTGGTGAGCCTCGCCACCGCGGCGAGCCTCGCCCTGGTGTTCCTGTTCACCGCCTGGTACGCGAACCCGGAGCGATTCTTCTCGGCATGGTCCGATGCCCAGGGCTCCTTCTATGCGCTGCTCCCCCACGGCGTGATGGTGACGGTCTTCGGCCTGGTGTTCGGCTTAGCGATGCTCTCGTTCGCGATCAGCTTCACCTCCTTCTGGGTGGATACCGGCGAGCCGGTGGGCGAGCTGTTCGGGCCGGTGGCGCTGCGCAGCGCCACCTGGGACGCGGCGGGGCTCAAGTACCTCGATGGCGGTGGCGACGGTTGCACTTACCCCGACGAGCGCCCGTCGTTCGCGCGGCGCAACTTCCATCACCTCACGTTCTACGGGTTCATGCTCTGCCTCGGCTCGACCACGGTGGCGACGATCTATCACTACGCGTTCGGCTGGAAGGCGCCGTATCCCTTCTACAGCCTGCCAGTGATCCTCGGCACCCTGGGCGGCATCGGCCTGCTGGTGGGTCCCCCGGGGCTGCTGTGGCTGAGGGGCCGGCGCGATCCCGAGTTGGCCGACCGCACGCAGGACGGCATGAATACGGGGTTCATCGTGCTGCTGTTCCTCACGAGCCTCACCGGGTTGCTGCTCCTCTACCTGCGCGAGACACGCGCCATGGGCGTGTTGCTGGCGGCGCACCTGGGAGTCGTGCTGGCGCTCTTCCTCACCCTTCCGTACGGCAAGTTCGTTCACGCGATCTACAGGATGGCGGCGCTGGTGCGCTTCCACATCGAGCGCCGCCGGCCGCTGCCGGATGTGGCGTCGGAGTAGCGGCTAAAACGTAGGACGTTTCTCGAACTTGTCGAACGTACCGCTGGCCTCGTGCGCTTCCAGGCTCTGGACGTGCGCATCGGGCGGGCCGAGGCGGCACCAGGCGATGATCGCCTCTACGGCGGCGGGCTCGCCCTGCACGATCGCCTCGACGCCCCGGTCGAGGCGGTTGCGCACCCAACCCGTCACCCCCAGGCGCACGGCCTCCTGGCGCATCGACTCGCGGTAGAAGACGCCCTGGACGCGGCCCTTGATCACCAGGCACCGCGTGATCTTCTCACTCATCGCCACGCACACGGCCGCGCGTCTGCTTGCGCGCGCCCTCGCGCTTCTTCGCCTCGATACGCCGCTCCTTCGAGGCGCGCGTGGGGCGCGTGGCTACGCGTTTCTTCGG
>JBKJTM010000047.1:0-11145 GCA_046590805.1 Usitatibacter sp. | reverse complement strand
GCGGTGGGCACGTTCCTCGTGACCCCGGACTTCGCCGGACTCTGGGTGGATAGCCGCTACTGGGTCCAGGCCGAGCGCGAGCTGAAGGGCACCGGCGTCGCGTTGATGAAGATCGCCACCGCAACCTCGGCTGACCACGTGGCGTGGCTCGCGCAAAAGGTGCCGGCCGGCGCGGCGGTCGGCGTCGACGGCGACGTGCTGTCGCTTGCGGCGGCGCGCGAGCTCGACGCGGGTCTCTGCGCCAATGGCGTGAAGCTGCGTACCGACCTGGATCTGCTGGGCGAAGTCTGGGCGGATCGCGCGGCGCTGCCCACGTCGCCGATCTTCGAGCACCTGGCGCCCCACGCGACGGTCCCGCGCGCCGCCAAGCTCGCGCTGCTGCGCGAGGAGATGGCGCGCCGCGGCGCGCAGTGGCACTGGATCTCGACCCTCGACGACATCGCATGGGTCTTCAACCTGCGCGGCGCGGACGTGCGCTTCAACCCGGTGTTCGTCGCGCATGCGCTGCTCGGCACCGACGGCGCCACGCTGTTCGTGGCGAAGGGCAAGATCGACGCGGCGCTCGAGGCGCGCCTGGCCGCGGATGGCGTTCGCGTCGCGCCCTACGAGGAGGCGAAGCCGGCGCTCGCGGGGCTGCCCGCGGGAGCCACGGTGCTGGTCGACCCGGCGCGCGTGACCCTCGGCGTCATGCAGAGCCTGCCCGCGGGCGTGCGCCGCGCCGAGGCGATCAACGCCTCCACGCTCGCCAAGTCGCGCAAGACCGCCGCGGAGAGCGCCTTCATCCGCGAGACCATGGAGCAGGACGGCGCCGCCCTGTGCGAGTTCTTCAGCGGGCTCGACTCCGCCCTGGCCGCCGGCGAGCCGTTGACCGAGCTCACCATCGACGAGCGCATCTGCGCCGCGCGCGCGCGGCGGCCCGGCTTCATCGGCCCGAGCTTCGCCACCATCGCCGGCTTCAACGCCAACGCAGCGATGCCGCATTACCGCGCCACCCCCGAAAGCCATGCGCGCATCGAGGGGAACGGGCTGCTGCTGATCGACTCCGGCGGGCAGTACCTGGGGGGCACGACCGACATCACGCGGGTGGTCGAGATCGGGCGCGCGAGCGGCGAGCAGCGCCGCGACTTCACGCTGGTGCTGAAGGGCATGATCCAGCTCACGCGCGCGAAGTTTCCGCGCGGCACGCGCAGCACGCGGCTGGATACGCTGGCGCGCGCGCCGCTCTGGGCGGCCGGCGTTGACTTCGGCCACGGCACCGGCCACGGCGTGGGCTACTTCCTCAACGTCCACGAGGGCCCGCAGAGCATCTCGCAGCACGTGACCCCCAACGAGCACCACGCGATGCAGCCCGGCATGGTGACATCCAACGAGCCGGGCATCTACCGCGACGGCCGCTGGGGCGTGCGCATCGAGAACCTGGTGCTCTGCGTCCCCGCGATCGAGGGAGAGTTCGGCGAGTTCCTCGGCTTCGAGACGCTCACCCTATGCCCGATCGACACGCGCTGCATCGATCGCGCCTTGTTGGACGACGCCGAGCGCGACTGGCTGAACGAATATCACGCGACGGTGCGCCGCCGGCTCGAGCCGCTGGTTTCCGGAGCGGCCCTGCAGTGGCTCACGCGGGCGACCGAGGCGATCCAGTGAAGTATCGCTGCCTGGTACGGCCTGTCGCCCGTTATTTCCTGAGGGCCTCGAAGGCGCCTGCGGAGAATCCCTGCATCATCCGGCTTCCCACGAGGATGATTGGAACCCCGCCGCCGCCCAACTCCTTGTAGCGCCGGCGGCCGTCCTCGGATTTCTCCACGTCGATATCGGAGTAGGGGATGCCTTTCGAGGCGAAGTAGGCGCGCGCCTGCTTGCAATAGCCGCACCAGGTTGTCGAGAACATGGTGACACCCGACGAGGACGCGGCCGACTTCGCCCGCAACACCTGGCTCCAATCCCTGACTTCCACCGGCTGGTCGAAGGACTGGATCCGGATTTCCCGCGCCTTCGTCTCTCCAGGCGGCTGGTCGCCGTAGACGGTCTTGCCCGAGGGATCGGTCCACTTGTAGATCTGCCCCCACGCGGGCAGGCAGGCGAGCAGGCTGGCGAGCAGGAGGAAGCGCATGGACGTACGCTACCAGAAGCGCGCTAGCCGGGCCGTTTGAAGCTGATGCGGTAGATCGCGTTGGCGTGGTCGTCGGAGACCAGCAACGCGCCGTCCGGCATCACCAGGATGTCCACGGGCCGGCCCCAGGCCGAGTCCGCTTTCGCGTCGAGGAAGCCTTCCGCGAACACCGTGTGCTCGAGCACCCGCCCGCCCTCCACCTTCGCCATCATCACGCGATAGCCGCTCTTCTTCGAGCGGTTCCACGAGCCGTGCTCGGCGATGAAGATGCGGTCGCGGTACTCGGTGGGGAACATCGAGCCGGTGTAAAAGCGCATGCCGAGGGAGGCGACGTGGGCGCCGAAGCGCTGCGCGGGCTTGGCGAACTCGGAGCAGGGGCGCTTCGCTCCGAACTCCGGATCGGCGATGTCGCCGCCATGGCAGAACGGATAGCCGAAGTGCATCCCGGCCTTCGGGGCGTGGTTCAGCTCGTCGGGCGGCACCTCGTCGCCCATCATGTCGCGACCGTTGTCGGTGAACCACAGCTCCTTCGATTTCGGGTGCCAGTCGAAGCCCACGCTGTTGCGCACACCGCGCGCGAATATCTCCATCGCCGAGCCGTCGGGCTTGAGGCGCGTGATGCTGGAATAGGGCGCGTCGCGATCGCAGATGTTGCACGGCGCGCCCACCGGAATGTAGAGCCAGCCGTCGGGCCCGAAGGCGATGAATTTCCAGCCATGGCTGCGGTCGCCTGGATACTTGTCGTAGACCAGCGCGGGCTTGGGCGGCCGCGGCAGGCTCGACTCGATCGCGTCGTAGCGCGTGACCCTGCTCACCTCGGCCACGTAGAGCGCGCCGTCGCGGAAGGCGACGCCGTTGGGCATGTTGAGGCCGGTCGCGAAGGTGATCACCTCGGTCGCCTTGCGGCCGTCGTGGCGGATCGCGTGCAGCTTGCCCGCGGAGCGCGTGCCGACGAAAAGCGTGCCGTTCTCGCCGAGCGCCATGGAGCGCGCGTTGTCGACGCCTTCGGCGAATACCTCGATCGCGAACCCCGGCGGAAGCTTCACGCGATCGAGGGGCAAGCGCCCCTGGCCGAGCGCCGGGATTGCGATCAGGAGAAGGGTCAGCAGCGAAAGAATGCGCATGGCGAAGGCTCCATTTCGGATTTCAAGTGTAACGCCGGGGCACAAACGCGAACCAGCGGCCGATTGGACCGGACGGACGGCAAGGGGGACGTTGAATATTCGACAGGCCTGACATGGCTTGCCATGCTAGTTTTTCGACACGATGAACAGCCCCATCACAATGCGCACTTCCGCGGACGCGGCGCTTCTCGACGCGCTGCCGAGCCTCGTCTGGCGCACCGACGCGACGGGCGACTGCACGTTCGTGAACCAGGCGTGGCAGGACTACACCGGACGCACGCTGCTCGCCGAGCGCGGGCGCGCCTGGCTGGATTCCGTTCACCAGGAGGACCGCTCGGCGGTCGAGCGCGCGTGGAACGAGGCGATGGGGCTGCGCCGGCCGCTGGAGATCCAGTACCGGCTGCGCCGCGCCGATGGCTCGTACGGCTCGGTCCAACATGCGGCCGCGCCGGTGAACGACGAGAGCGGCCGCTTCACCGGCTACCTGGGCACCTGCCACGACATCACGGAGCAGCGCGCCGCGGAGCTGACGGCGCTCGCCCGCGAGCAGCAGATCCGGATGCTCGCGGACAACGTGCCCGCGCAGATCGCCTACTTCGCGGCGACCGACCTTCGGTGCCTTTTCGCCAACAAGGCCTACGCGAACATGTGGGGCTGGGACGAGCACAACATCCTCGGTCGCACGGTCGAGGAGGTGATCGGAAAGGAAAGCTACGACGCGATCGCGCCGCACATCGAGCGCACGCGCCGCGGGGAGCCCGTCACCTACGAGCGCTCGGTGATGGACGCCGCGGGTGGCGAGCGCATCCTCGAGGTGAACCTGCTGCCGCAGCGCGACGCCGAGGGCCGGACCGAGGCCGCGGTGGTGCTGATCCACGACATCACGCGGCACCGGCGGGCCGAGCGGGCGGCGCGCGAGAGCGAGGAGCGGCTGCGCAAGTTCGCCGAGGCCGCTCAGGCCGGCGTCGTGTTCCACGACAACGGCGTCATCACCGATTGCAACGAGGCGATCGCGCGGCTCTGCGGATATAGCGTGGAGGAACTGGTCGGCTCGAGCGTCATCCAGTACGTGGTGCCCGAGAAGCGCGAGGAGGCGCTGGAGAACGTGCGGCGCGGCTACGAGCGCCCGTACGAGTCCGAGATCCTCGCCAAGGATGGCACGCGGGTGCCGGTGGAGTTCGAGGGGCGGGAGATGCGTTCCAGGGCAAGGTCTACCGGCTGAGCACCATCCGCGACATCCGCCGGAGGAAGCAGAGCCAGGCGCGCATCGATTTCCTCGCCCACCACGATCTCCTCACCGGGCTTCCGAACCGGGCGCTGCTGAACGACCGCCTCGACTTCATCATCGGCACGGCGGGCCGGCGTGGCAAGCAGACAACGATCCTGTTCATCGACCTCGACAACTTCAAGGTCATCAACGACTCGCTCGGCCACGACGCCGGCGACGCGCTGCTGAAAATCATCGCCGAGCGCATCCCGAAGGTGCTGCGCAGCGTCGACGTGGTGTCGCGCCACGGTTACCTCGTTGCTGAGCGTATGAAGGCCGCGGAGCCCGCTGCGAGGAGCGCCCCCGCCCAGAAGGTCCACGCCGGCCCCGCGTAGTGCCACAGCGCGCCCGCGAGCGCGCTTGCCAGCAGCATCGCCACCCCGCTCGCCAGGTTGAACACGCCGAATGCCGTGCCGCGCAGGTTCTCCGGCGCCGCGTGCGCCACCATCGCCGCGAGCACGCCTTGCGTGAGGCCCATGTGCAGCCCCCAGAGCAGCACGCCGACGGCGAGCATCGCGAGGTTGGTCGCGAGCGCGAGGACCACGTCCGCGGCCACCAGCACGACGATGCCGACATGCAGCATCCGCTCCCGCGGCATGCGATCGGCGAGCTTGCCGATGGGATAGGCGGTGAGGGCATAGACCACGTTCATGCCGACCAGCACCAGCGGCGCCAGCGCCACCGCGAGGCCGAGGTTGTCGGCGCGCAGGATGAGGAACGCCTCGCTGAAGCGTGCGAGGGTGAGCGCGGTGCCCGCGGCGGTGACCGACCAGAAGGCCGCGGGGAGGCCTTTGATGGAGATGTGCGAACCAGGCGCGTCATTCGCAGGTTGCGTCACTTTTGCCACTTCCCTCGTCGGCTCCTTCACCCCGAATACCACCAGCGCGAACGCGAGCATCGCCGGAACCACCGCAACCCAGAACACCGCGCGGAAGTCGTCGTTCCACGCGAGCATCAGCGCCATTGCGAGCAGCGGACCGGTGAACGCGCCGATGGTGTCCAGCGATTGCCTCAGACCGAACGCGGCGCCGCGGATCGAAGCCGGCGTGAGGTCGGCGATCAGGGCATCCCGCGGCGCGCCGCGGATGCCCTTGCCGATGCGGTCGAGGAAGCGCGCGGTGAACACGAGGCCCGGTCCGGTGGCGAGCGCGAACAGCGGCTTGGTGAGGGCGGCGATGCCATAGCCCGCGGCGGTCAGCCACTTGCGGTTGCCGAGGCGGTCCGAAAGCGCCCCGGAGAACACCTTGATCATCAGCGCCGTCGCCTCGGCCACGCCCTCGATCAAGCCCACCACCAGCGCGCTCGTGCCGAGCCCCACGGTGAGATAGAGCGGCAGCAGCGCATGGATCATCTCGGAAGAGATGTCCATCAGCATGCTCACGAATCCGAGCACCCAGACGCCGCGCGGGACGGAAGGCGATTTGCCCATGGCCGGTATTATGTCGTTCCCCGAGAGACTCCCCCGAGAGCGCGATGGCCACCACCGAGGAAAAGAGCGTCGAGAAGATCGAGAAGGTCGAGAAGGTCGAGAAGAAACCCGATCCCACCGACCAGATCTCGGTCACGCGCCACAGGCTGAAGATCGGACGCCGGAGCATCGCCTACACCGTCACCTGCGGCACGATGGTGATGCGCGAGGAGGCGGAGAAGGAAGGCAAGAGCGAGGGCGAAAAGGCGCGCGCCAAGGTGTTCTTCATCGCGTACTCGGTGGACGATGCGCCCGACAAGGCCGCGCGCCCGGTCACCTTCTCCTTCAACGGAGGCCCGGGCTCGAGCTCGGTGTGGCTGCACCTCGGCGTCCTCGGTCCCCGGCGCGTGGAGCTCGACGCCGAAGGCTATGCCGCGGCGCCCCCCGGCAAGCTGGTCGCGAACGACCTTTCGCTGCTCGACGTCTCCGACCTGGTCTTCATCGATCCGGTGGGCACCGGCTTCAGCCGCATGGTCGAGGGCGAGATGGTGAAGGAGTACCACGACTACCGGCGCGACCTCGAGTCGGTGGGCCAGTTCATCCGCCTCTACTGCTCGCGCTACGGGCGCTGGGCGAGCCCCAAGTTCCTGATCGGCGAGTCGTACGGCACCACGCGCGCCGCGGGGCTCGCGGGCCACCTGATCGAGCGCTACGGCATGTACCTGAACGGCGTGATGCTGGTGTCGTGCGCGCTGGAATTCCAGGTGCTGCGCTTCGATCCGGGCAACGACCTGCCGCACGTGCTGTTCCTGCCGACCTATGCGGCGACCGCGTGGCACCACAAGCGCCTCGCCGCCGACCTGCAGAAAAAGTCGCTGAGGAAGTTGCTGGATGAGGTGGAGGCGTTCGCGGGCGGGGAGTACGCCACCGCGCTCTTCAAGGGCGCGCGGCTCCCGGCCAAGGAGCGCAAGGACATCGTCGCTCGCGTCGCGCGCTACACCGGGCTCACGCCCGCGTACGTCGAGCGCACCGAAATGCGCATCGAGATCCTCCGTTTCTGCAAGGAGCTGCTGCGCGACGACGGTCTTACCGTGGGACGCCTCGACAGCCGCTATACCGGGCACGACCGCGATTCGGCCGGCGAGAAGTTCGAGTTCGATCCGGCGATGGCGCAGATCTTCGGCTGCTACGCGGCGGCGATGAACGACTACGTGCGCCGCGAGCTGCGCTTCGAGGCCGACGTGCCCTACGAGGTGATCAAGCCGCTCTACATGACCTGGGGCTGGAGCGATTTCTCCAACCGCTACGCCTCGGTCGCCGAGACGCTGAGGAAGGCGATGTCGATGAACCCGAAGATGAAGGTGCTGGTGGCGAGCGGCTACTACGATTTCGCCACGCCGCACTTCGCGGCCGACTACTCGCTCGACCACCTCGGGCTCGCCCCGGAGCTGCGCAAGAACATCGAGGTCAGCTATTACGAGGCGGGCCACATGATGTACGTGCACCGGCCTTCGCTCGCGAAGCTCGCCGCGGAGCTGCGCAGGTTCGTTGCGGGCTAAGGCGCGGGTGCGATCGAGCGAACGTACTTGAGGGGGAAGGCGCCGCCGTAGTTGCCTTGGCACGTCGCGCCGGAACAGGAAAGCGTCCCGTTACGGAAGGTTCGCACCGCAAACCCCACCACGGGTTGCCCGCTGAAGCGGTGAGCGCCGGGGAGAGCGGCCCCCGATGCCGTCCAGCGCGTCGAGTCGGAGAGGCTGGTTATGGTCGCGTTGAATGGCGCGATGAGCTTCAGCCATCCGTTGTTGAACGACGAAGTCACTCTCACGGCGCCGCCCGACATTCCACCGGTTTCCGAACCGAGAACACCCGTCGGGCGCGGGGTCGGGGGCATGTGCGAAGCCCCGTTCCTCACCGGCAGCACCGCGGAAGTGGCGCACACCAGCGGGTGTGGGGGCGCGAACCCGAAGGTGGCGTCCGGGTTACGCGCCCAGCGCGCTTCGCGGTTCTGGAACTCGATCGTGAGGCCCCTTGGGTCGCCTGTGAATGTTTCCATTACGGGCCCACCGCAGTCGAAGCTCCATGCCGCCGGCATCGTGAACGGCGGCTGGACGCTCGCGGGCGCAGTGTAGAAATGCCGGGTAGGAAAGGTGAGGATGAGGTCGGTAAGCGATGCGGTTCCGGTATCGAGCACATATTCGCCCAGCCATTCGGCGCGCATCAGCGCGGCGCTCACCGCATCGACGGGCCGACTCCACCGCGAGCGGAACACGCTGCCACTCGCGGCGACCTCGCTCACCGGGTCGATCTCGCCTGCGTTGAAGTCCGGGTAGGCGTCGTTCGGCAGCCTGAAATAGGGCTGTGAGGCCAGGTCGGCGAGCGCTTCGGCGTTGACAGTGAAGTCGAGGCCGCTATTGACGTTGATCAGCGTGAGCGTGCCCGACAGGCCGCCCGTGGGTCGCGCGACCGTGGGCGCAGCGTTGCCGATCATGGCGCCGCAATTCACCGGGGGACCGGCGGCTCCATGGGTCACCGCGGCGGCACTGCTTCCGGTGAGGACGGCCATCTCGAGGATCTCGACGAAGCCCTCGCGCGATCGCTGCGGATCGGTGCCGGCGCCGTCTCCGCCAGCGGAAAAATTCGCGGTGGTGAAGGGCAGGAAGGGCGCGGCGCCAGCCTGGGCCTGCAGCGGCGGATCGGTGCAGCTCACATCGGCGCTCAGCAAGCGCGCACCGGACTCGGCGGGTACGATCGCGCCGGTCCACATGTCACGCGGGCTGAGGTAAAGGTTGAACGCAAGGGCCTCGCGGCCATTGCGCCCTTCGCGAAATCGCACCCGCAGCGCTTTCGCGTCGGTCGTGTGATTGACGATGGAGACATAGGTGTTGAACGCATTGCCGCCGGAGGAATTCGCGGTGTAGTACGGAAAGATGAGCGCCTCTCCAAGCCCCTCGCTGTTGAGCGAGACAGCGAGGCAACCGGTCGACAGGGCCAGGGCGGCGGCGGTGGCGGCGAAGCGCAACGTTGAGATCATGGAGTCATTGTGCGCCGTGCCGGACCAGAGCCCACGCCACGTGCTCGCGGACCATCTGCGAGTGATGGCCGCGGCGTGACTCGAGCGCATTGAGCACCTCCGGCGTGCGCGGCGCGTTGCCCAGCGCCACCGCGATGTTGCGCAGCCACCGCTCGTGGCCGATGCGACGGATCGCGGAGCCCTCGAAGCGCGTGTCGAACTCCTCCTCGGTCCATGCGAAGAGATCCACCAGCGCGGCGTCGTCCAGCTGGTTGCGCACCTTGAAGTCCGGCGCCGCGGCATCCTGCGCGTACTTGTTCCACGGGCACACCAGCTGGCAATCGTCGCAACCATAGATCCGGTTGCCCATCAGCGGGCGCAGCTCCTCGGGGATCGGACCGGGGTTCTCGATGGTGAGATACGAGATGCAGCGGCGCGCGTCCAGCTGGTAGGGCGCGACGATCGCCTGCGTCGGGCAGATGTCGATGCAGCGCCGGCAGGTGCCGCAATGGTCCGACGTGGCATCGTCCTTCACAAGGTCGAGACCGACGAAGAGCTCTCCCAGGAAGAAGAGCGAGCCCGCGTCGCGAGAAAGGAGCAGCGTGTGCTTGCCGCGCCAGCCGAGCCCGCTTCGCTGCGCGAGCGCCACCTCCATCACCGGCGCGCTGTCGGTGAACACGCGGTAGGTGAACGGGCCCAGCTCCGCCACCATGCGGTCGGCGAGGCGCTGCAGCCGCGCGCGCATCACCTTGTGGTAATCGCGGCCGAGCGCATAGCGCGACACGAAAGCGCTCTCGGGGTCCTCGATCACGTCCCAGGAATCGCGCGCGTCTTCGGGCCGGTAGTTGAGGCGGGCGGTGATCACCGAGACCGTGCCGGGCACCAGCTCCGCGGGGCGCGCGCGGCGCGCGCCATGGCGCGCCATATAATCCATGCCGCCATGCCACCCGCGGTCGAGCCATTCGAGCAGCCGTGCCTCTTCCGCTCCCAGCTCGGTGCCCGCGATCGCGAGCGCGTCGAGGCCGATCTCGCGGCCCCACTCGCGAACTTTCTCCTCGATGCCGTTGCCGACCGCGCTTTCCATGAACTGAAATGGTATCGCTGAACACCTTCCTGCCCGACGAAGAGGCGACGCTCGCATTGGGCGAGGCGATTTCGCGCGACATCGAGCCGGGGATGGTGTTTTTCCTGCGTGGCGAGCTCGGCGCGGGCAAGACCACGCTGGTCCGCGGGGTGCTGAGGGGGCTCGGGTACGAGGGGAGGGTGAAAAGCCCGACCTACTCTTTGGTTGAACTTTATACGGTTTCGAGGTTAGACTTGCATCACTTTGATTTTTATAGGTTCCAGGACCCGCGGGAATGGATCGACGCCGGTTTTCGGGAAACCTTCAATGGGCGCAACGTGTGCCTGGTGGAATGGCCGGAGAAAGCGGCGGGATTGCTGCTGCCGGCGGACGTGGAAATCGTCCTGGAATCAAGCGGCTCCGGGCGCAGCGCGACCTTGCGAGCCGGCTCGCCGCAAGGCG
The DNA here is from genome assembly GCA_046590805.1 of Usitatibacter sp. GTDB lineage: Bacteria > Pseudomonadota > Gammaproteobacteria > Burkholderiales > Usitatibacteraceae > Usitatibacter. Next base: position 701 of record JBKJTM010000047.1, on the reverse strand, counting down.
AGCGATGCCTGAGGCGACTCGCGGCGCGGCGCCCCTTCACATCGCCGGCTACCTGAAGTTCCTGATCTTCGCGGCGCTCATCGCCGCGGCGATTCCCGCATTCGCGGCCGAAAAGATCCTCGCCGCGCGCGTCTGGCCCGCGGAGGAGTACACCCGCGTAACCTTCGAAGCGGCGCGCGCGATGAAGCACCAGCTGTTCTTCCTGCAGAACCCCGACCGCCTGGTGGTGGACCTCGAGGGCATCGAACTCAACGACGAGCTGAAGGCGCTGCCCTCCAAGGTCGGCGCCGCCGATCCGTACATCACGGCGGTGCGCGTCGGCATCAACCGGCCGAACGTGGTGCGGGTGGTGTTCGACCTGCGCTCGGAAGTGAAGCCGTCGCTCTTCCCGGTGGCGCCGGTGGGCGAGTACAAGCATCGCCTGGTGCTCGACCTCTATCCGCCCAAGCCCGTAGACCCGCTGCTGGCGCTCGTCCAGCCGCGCAACGATCCGATCCGCGAGATGGCGCAGGCGCCGATGGTGACTCTGCCGCCCGCCGCGGAGGTCGCGCGCGCGGAGGTGCCGCAGCTGCCGGTGATCCGGGTGGCTCCGCCCCCTGAGGTGGCGGTGCGCGCCGAAGCGCCGGATGCGCGCGCTACCAAGCTGCCGGCCAAGCTGCCCGCCAAGCCGGTCAAGGACCGCCTGGTGCTGGTGGCGATCG
>JBKJTM010000122.1:0-15175 GCA_046590805.1 Usitatibacter sp. | reverse complement strand
TTACGGCTACGGCGATCGGCATCGCGGTCGCGATGACGGTTTTCTTCGCATTCACCGAATACACCCGCAAGGCGCGCGTGACCGGCACGCTCGCGCCGGCCGAGGGCGTGGTGCGCGTGCTCACGCAACAGCCCGGCCGGGTGGAATCGCTCGCGGTCCGCGAAGGCGACATCGTCCGCCGTGGCGACACGCTGCTCGGAATCGCCGATGCCCGCGCGGGCGCGTCCCTCGAGGATCTTGGCGACGCCATCGTGCGCGGCGTCGGCAATCGCCAGCGCGCGCTCGAGCAACAGCGCGAGTTCGTGTTCGCGGCGATGCGCGCGGAGCAGGCGGCCTTCGTGCAGCGGCGCGTGGGCATCGACCGGGAGATCGCGTCGCTCGACCGGGAGATCGACGCACAGGCACGGCGCCTCGCGCTCGCCGCCGATGCGACGATGCGCGCCGACCGTCTTGCCGGCATCGGCTTCCTGTCCGCGGCCGCACGCGACCGGGAACGCGATGCCTCGCTCGACCAGGAGGCACGACATGAGGCCATGAAGCGTTCGCGGCTCGCATTCTCGCGCGAGGTCGCGTCGATCGATTTCGACGCGGCGGCGACGCTCGCTCGCTCCCGGGCGCAGCTCGCGGGCATCGACCTGCAGCGCGCGGCCCTGGACCAGGAGCGCGTCGAAAGAGGCGTGCAGTATCACGCGGCCATCGTCGCGCCGGTCTCCGGGATCGTCGCGAGCGTCCTGGTGGAGCCCGGCCAGATGGTTCTCGCCGGCACCACGCTCGCGACCATCATTCCCGAGGCCGCACGGCTCGAGGCCCACCTCTATTCCCCGTCGCGATCGATCGGCTTCGTGCGCCCGGGCCAGGAAGTGCTGGTGCGGTTCCTCGCCTATCCCCACCAGAAGTTCGGCAGCCACGGCGCTCGCATCACCATGGTGTCGCGCAACGCGCTGTCGCCCGCCGAGCTCGGATTCGCGCCGGGCGACGGCGGCCGGGAGCCGCTCTACCGCATCAAGGCCGAACTCGCCTCGCAATCGGTCTCCGCCTATGGGCGCGCCGAGCCCCTGCAGGCCGGAATGCAGGTCGAGGCCGACCTCCTGCTCGACCGCAGGCGCCTGATCGAGTGGATCTTCGAGCCGCTGCTGAGCCTCGCCGGCAGGACCTGATGGACGTCCTCGGAGCGCTGCGTTTCGGTGGCGGCCGCGCCCTGCCCGTCTACCTGCAGACCGAGGCGGCCGAGTGCGGGCTCGCGAGCCTGGGCATGGTCGCCTGCTTCCACGGCCATCGCATCGATCTCGCCGGATTGCGGCGGCGCTTCACCGTATCGCTCAAGGGCGCGACACTCGCCTACCTGATGCAGGCCGCGGGCCGGCTCAACCTCGCGCCGCGCCCGCTGCGCCTGGAGCTCGAGGAGCTCTCGCGCCTGCGCACGCCGTGCATCCTGCACTGGGACCTGAACCACTTCGTGGTGCTCAAGTCCGCGGACGCGCGCGGCGCCGTGATCCACGATCCCGCCTCCGGGCGCAAGCGCATCCCGATGTCGGAAGTCTCGAAGCACTTCACCGGAATCGCGCTCGAGCTCTCGCCCACCACGGAGTTCCGCGCGGCCGACGAGCGCCGCCGCATCGCGCTCGGCGACCTGATGGGCCCCGTCGTGGGTCTCAAGCGCTCGATGGGGCAGGTGCTCGTGCTGGCGCTTTGCCTCCAGGCCGCGGCGATCGTGAGCCCCTTCTACATGCAGTGGGCCGTCGATGGCGCGGTGGTGTCCGCCGATCGCGACCTGCTCACGGTGCTGGGCATGGGCTTCCTGCTGCTGGTCATCGTGCAGGTCACGCTTTCGGCGCTGCGATCCTGGGTCGTGCTCTACCTCGGCACGACGCTCAACCTGCAATGGCTGGCGAACGTCTTCTCGCACCTCCTGCGGCTTCCCGTGGGCTATTTCGAGAAGCGCCACCTGGGCGACGTGGTGTCGCGCTTCGGCGCCGTGGGCAATATCCAGCGCACGCTCACCTCGAGCTTCGTCGAGGCGCTGATCGATGGCGTGATGGCGTTCGCGACGCTCGCGATGATGCTGGTCTACAGCGTTCCCCTCACCTGCGTCGCGCTGGGCGCGGTTGCGCTCTACGGCCTGCTGCGCTGGGCGTTCTACGAGCCGCTGCGCCGCGCGACCGAGGAGCACATCGTGCACAACGCCAAGCAGCAGAGCCACTTCCTCGAGACGGTGCGCGGCGTGCAGTCGATCAAGCTCTTCGGGCGGCAGGAGGAGCGGCGCTCGCGCTGGCTGAACCTCGTCGTCGACGCGGTCAACCAGGACCTGGTGAGCCAGAAGCTCGGTCTCGGGTTCCGCTCGGCGAATGGCCTGGTGTTCGGCGTCGAGCGTGTCGCGATCGTATGGCTGGGAGCGCTCGCCGTCCTCGACAGCGCCTTTTCCGTGGGAATGCTGTTCGCCTTCATGGCCTACAAGGAGCAGTTCTCGGCCCGGGTGGCGGGCCTGGTGGACAAGATGATCGACCTGCGCATGCTGAACCTGCAGGGCGAGCGCCTCGCGGACATCGTGCTCACGCCACCGGAAACCGAGTCGCCCATGACCGGCGTGGACGAGGTCGAGGCATCGCTCGAAGTCCGGGGGCTTTCATACCGCTACTCGGACATGGAGCCTTTCGTCCTTCTCAACTGTTCGTTCTCTGTGGCGCCCGGCGAATGCGTGGCGCTCGTGGGTCCGTCCGGCGGCGGCAAGACCACGCTGTTGAAGCTCATGCTGGGTCTCTTGCCGCCGACCGACGGCAAGGTGCTGGCCGGCGGCATCGACATCCAGAAGCTCGGCATCGACCGTTATCGCAAGCTCGTAGGCACCGTGATGCAGGACGACCAGCTCTTCGCCGGCTCGATCGGCGACAACATCAGCTTCTTCGATCCCGCGCCCGACCACGGAGCGATCGAGCGCTTCGCGCGCCTGGCTGCCGTCCACGACGACATCGCGGCGATGCCGATGGGCTACAACACGCTGATCGGCGACATGGGGGCGGCACTGTCGGGCGGGCAGAAGCAGCGCATCCTGCTCGCGCGCGCGCTTTACAAGCAGCCCCGGATCCTGTTCCTCGACGAGGCGACCAGCGCCCTCGACGTGCACAAGGAACGCGCCGTCAACGAGGCGATCCGCTCGCTCAACCTGACCCGGATCATCATCGCGCACCGTCCCGAAACCATCGCCTCGGCCGAGCGGGTGATCGTGCTGCAGGCGGGAAAGGTGGCGCAGGACCTGCGCCGCGTCCCCGGAGCCACCGCCGTCGGATGAGATAATTCCGGACCCTCTCCCCGGCCCTCCCCCAAAGAGGGAGGTGAAGCGCAAGCAATGACCTCTTCCTGGATGCTGGTCACCGGCTTCCTGTTCGCGGCGGCCGCGATGTTCGTGAAGATCGGCTCCGCGGTCATCGCCATGCGGGTGGAGAAGAAGGAGCAGATCGAGGAAGCCGGGTTCGAGAGCTGAACGACAAGGGGATGCGCACATGCTGATCACCACCGAGCAACTGGCCGGCCATCTCGACGATCCCCAATGGGTGGTCGTCGATACGCGCCACGACCTGATGGACCCCGCGAAGGGGCGCAAGGCGTACGAGGCGGGCCACATCCCCGGCGCCTTTTTCCTCAGCGTGGACGACGATCTCTCGGGGGCGAAGACGGGCAAGACCGGCCGCCATCCGCTGCCCGATCTCGCCACCTTCGCCGCGCGCGTGAACCAGATCGGCATCGGACCGGGCACCCAGGTGGTGATCTACGACGACGTCGCGGGCAACTTCGCGGTGCGGCTGTGGTGGATGCTGCGCTGGCTGGGGCACGAGCGTGTCTCGCTCCTCGATGGCGGCCTCCCGCTGTGGGTGAAGGAAGGCAGGCCCACCAACACCCACGTCCCCGCCGCCTGCAAGAGCTCGTTCGTTCCGCGCCCGCTCCTCGGTGCCACGGTGGACGTCCACTTCGTCGGCGCCCACCGCGAGGATCCGGCGGTGAAGCTGATCGATGCGCGCGCCGCGGAGCGCTTCAGCGGCCAGCAGGAACCGCTCGATCCGGTGGCCGGCCACGTGCCGGGCGCGGTCAACCGCTTCTGGAAGGAGAACCTGCTGCAGGATGGGCGCTTCAAGACTCCGAGCCAGCTGCGCGCGGAATACCAGGAGTTCCTGGGCGGCGCCGATCCCGCGCAGGTGGTCCACATGTGCGGCTCTGGCGTCACCGCCTGCCACAACCTCTTCGCGATGGAGGTCGCGGGGCTGCCCGGCGGGCGGCTCTACCCGGGCTCGTGGAGCGAGTGGTGCGCCGATCCCTCGCGGCCGATGGTGAAGTCCTGATGGGTTCGATGGCCTTGCCCCTGCGGCGCGCCCTGCTCACGCTCTGCCTGGCTTGCGGCGCATCCGCCGCCGATGAGGTCGTCGCCCCCCCCCCAGCCTTTTGCTCGAAGGCGTGCCGCCGATCGCCGCCGACATCGCGGCGAAGGTGAGACCCTACGGCGAATTCCGCTCCCATGGCCTGCTGTCGTGGCACCCGGCCCTGCGCGAGATCCTGGTGCGGCGAAGGCTCTCCGCGACCAACCAGGTCCATCGCGTCGCGGCGCCCGGCCTCGCCCCCCTCGCCGTCACCGACCTGCCCGATGCGGTCAGCACCGCCTCCTACCAGCCGACCCACGGCGGCTACTTCGTGTTCTCGATGGCAGAAAGCGGCAACGAGGTCTTCCGGCTGCACCGCTTCGATGTGGGCTCGGACATCGTCACCCACTTGAGCCCCGCGGGCGAGCGCGCCCTCATCGGCAGCTGGAACCGCAAGGGGGACCGACTGGTGTTCACCACCGCGATGGTGGACCGCAACAATCCCGGCCGCACCGCGCGCACCACGCTGCACATCATGGATCCGGCGCGGCCGGAAACGCTGCGCACCCTGGCGAAGTGGGAAAGCGGCACCTGGTCCTCGTTCCGCTTCTCCGAGGATGGCCGGCGGCTCGCGTTCCTCGAGGTGGTCTCCTCGAACCAGCGCCACGTGTGGGTCATGGACGTGGCAACCGGGAAGAAGCGGCGCGTCTCCGCACCCTCGCCCACCGAGCCCGTCGCCTATACCGAGCCCTGGTTCTCCCGCGACGGCCGCGGCCTCTTTCTCGCGAGCGACCGCGGCTCCGAGTTCCGCCGCCTCGTGTACATGAACCTCGCCGACGGCAAGGAGCGCGTGCTGACCACGCACCTGCGCCACGACGTCGATGACATGGAGATCTCGTTCGACGCGGGCCTCATCGCCTTCGTCACCAACGAGGCGGGCGCCCACGTGCTGCGCTTCCTGGACGTCAAGACGTTGAAGGAGCTCCCGCGGCCGGCGCTGGTGTCCGGCGTCATCAGCGGCCTCGCGTGGCGGCGCAACTCGAGCGAGATCGGCTTCCATATCACCTCCGCGCGCTCCGCGGGTGACGTGTTTTCGTACGACCAGAAGGAGCACCGCCTGACGCGCTGGACCAACGGCAACAGCCCCGACGTGAACACCAGCGAGTTCGCCGAGCCGCGCGTGGTCAGGTGGTCGAGCTTCGACGGGCTGGAGATCACCGGCCTTCACTACCATCCGCCCGCGCGCTTCAAGGGCAAGCGCCCGGTGCTCATCAGCATCCACGGGGGCCCCGCGTCCCAGGCGCGGCCCGCCTTCATCGGCCGCAACAATTACCTGGTCAATGAGCTCGGCATCGCCATCATCTATCCGAACGTGCGCGGCTCGCAGGGATTCGGCAAGACGTTCCTCAAGCTGGACGACGGCATGAAGCGCGAGGATTCGGTGAAGGACATCGGCACGCTGCTCGACTGGATCGCGCACCAGCCCGACCTCGACGCCTCGCGCGTCATCGTGAGCGGCGGCAGCTACGGCGGCTACATGTCGCTCGCCAGCGCGGTCCACTACGCCGAGCGGATCTCCGGGGCGATCAGCGTGGTCGGCATCTCCAACTTCGTGACGTTCCTCGAGCGCACCGAGAGCTACCGTCGCGATCTGCGCCGCGCCGAGTACGGCGACGAGCGCGATCCGGCGATGCGGACCTTCCTGGAAGGCATCGCGCCGCTCAACCACGCGGTCAAGATCGCCAAACCGCTGCTGGTGGTGCAGGGACTCAACGACCCGCGCGTCCCGTACACCGAGGCGGAGCAGATCGTGGCGGCGCTGAAGAAGCGCGGCACGCCTGCCTGGTTCATCCTCGCCAAGGACGAGGGGCATGGCTTCGTGAAGAAGCCGAACGCGGATTACCTCTTCTATGCGACGGTGGAGTTCGCGCGGCGCACGCTGCTGCCGTGAGCTATTTCAGGTTCTCGGCGAAGAACTTCTCCACCCGGCGATAGAAGTCGAATACGTTCTCGGCGAGGTTGAAGCCGTGACCCTCGCCCTTGTAGATCACGTACTCCACCTTCTTGCCGTCCGACTCGAGGTTGCTCGCATACTTGTCGCCGTGCACCTGGGGCACGCGGAAGTCGTCGGATCCCATGGCGATGAGGACCGGCGCCTTCACCTTCGAGGTCTGGAGATTGGGGGAGTACTTGGTGAACATCTCCCGGTCCGCGTCCGAGTCGCCGACCCGCCGCTTGAAATCGGTCTGGAAGAAATCGCTGAGCATCGCGATGTCCGAGTAGACGACGTTCTGGAACAGGAAGAGGTCGGTCACCGCGACATAGGGCACGCCGCATCTCCACAGGTCGGGATCCTTGGCGAGCGCCATGGCGCTGGCATAACCACCATAGCTTCCGCCGATGACGCACATCCGGCCCTTGTCGACGACGCCTTGTTTCGCCAGGTGCAGCGCGCCATCGGTGATGTCGTCCTGCATCGCCTGGCCCCACTGCTTGAAGCTCGAGACGTAATGGTCGCGGCCGTAGCCCAGGGAGCCGCGCGGCTCTGGCTCCAGCACCGCGTAGCCCCGTGAGGCGAAGAACTGCGCATCGGGCCAGCGCCCCCAATTGATCCACGTATAGCCCCTCACCCATGGACCGCCGTGGATGTGAACGATGAGGGGAAGGTTCTTTCCGCTCGATCCGCGCGGGATCGTCACCCAGGACGGAATCTGGCGGCCGTCGCGCGCCTCATAAAGAATGAACCTACGCTCCGACATGAGGTTCGGGTCGAGCCACGGACGCGTCCTGGCCACCAGCTCGATGCCCGGCTTCCTGCGGTTCATCAGGTAGTAGGTGCCGGGGTCGACGTCCGAGTGGCTGAAGATGAGCGCCCAGTCCTCGCTCAGGTCCGGAATGATCAGCTCGTTGACCGTCTTCGGCAGCGACGCGTCGACCTGGCGCTGGAGGCGGTCGATGGTCGGATCGACCCAGACCTTGACCGGCTTGTCGGCCTGGAACTGGATGCCGAGGAAGGTCTTGCGGGCGCGGCTGAAGGCGAGCCCGCCGTTCACGTCCACGAGGGTGTGGCCGAACAACATCTCGCCCAGCTTGCGCGCCCTGGTGTCGTACGCGTAGATCGCGCGCTTGTCCTTGCCGGCCCTCGCGGACACGTAGAGCGTCGAGTTGTCGAAGTCGAACGCGACCGGGCTGAAGGCCTGCGCGGAGTCATCCCCGTCGCCCTCGGTGCTGGAGATCGTCTCCCATTTTCCATCGGCGGAGTCGCGATACCAGACGATCTGCTTGAGGAGGGCGTTGCGATTCTCGCGTTCCGGCACGCTCACCGCGACGCGCGGCACGTCATTGCGGTCGAGGACCCAGCGCGTGACGTAGCCCGTCGGCGGCGCCTCGGGCGTCATCAGCTGGTAGCGGCCGGTACTGGTGTTGAAGCGGTAGACGTCCGACGAGCGACGCGTCCGCAGGCGCGCACCGACGAAGATGTCCGCCGAGCCGTCGTTGGGACGGCCGAGGAAATCGAAGAAGACATAACCGCCGAGCGTGGTGCTCGCGTCGCGCACCCCGATCCGGGTGAAATCCCTGAGGTCGGTGCCGTCGTGGTTGATGCAGTAGGTGCCCTTGTAGCTGAAGCGCCCGGTCACGTCCTGGGTGTCGGCGACCCGGAAGCAGAGCCGGTCGTCGTTCACCCAGAAGACGTTGTAGACGTCGACCTTCTCGAACGCGGTGATGACATGAGGCTTGCGATCGCCCATGTCGATGATCACCAGGTTGTTGCGGCCCTTGAGGGGCGCGAGCGCGCTCAGGCGCTTCGCGGCCGGCGAGAGCTGCATGCTGGTGTACTCCGCCTGGCGGAAGAAATCCTGCACCGTGTAATCGGAAGGTTTCTTCTGCGCCCACGCCGCCGACGGCAATGCGGCCAACCCAAGGACGACCAACGCATGCAATACGGTCGCCTTCGCCATCGGCGGCTCCCCTTACTTGAGGTGCTGCGCGAAGAACTTCTCCACGCGGCGGTAGTGGTCGAAGACGTTCTCGTCCTTGTTGAAGCCGTGGCCCTCGCCGGTGTAGATGATGTACTCGACCGGCTTCCCGGCGTCGATGAGCGCGCTCTTCATCATGTCGCCATGCGAGGTCGGAACACGCACGTCGTCGCCGCCCATGGCGAGCAGGACGGGCGCCTTGATCTTCGCGGCGTTCCTCGCGGGCGAGGAGGACGTCATGTAAGCCCGGTCCGCGCTCGGGTCGCCGACGACGCGCAGGAACTCGTTCTGCATGAAGTCGCTTTGGAGCGAGGTGTCGGTGTAGGTCATGCCCTGCCAGGAGACGAGGTCGGTCACGGCGACGAAGGCGCTGCCGCACTTCCACAGGTCCGGCTCCTTCGCGAGGCCCATCAGAGTGGCATAGCCGCCATAGCTCGCGCCGTGCAGGCACATGCGGCTCTTGTCGACCAGACCCTCCTTTACCAGGTGAAGGGCGCCGTCGGTGATGTCATCCTGCATGGTGAGGCCCCACTGCTTGTCGCCGGCGCGCAGGTGCTTGCGCCCCCAGCCCGTCGAGGCCCGGGGCTCCGGCTCCAGGACCACGTAGCCGCGCGAAGCGAGGAATTGCGCCTCGGGCCAGCGGGACCACTGAGCCCAGGTGTAGGCTCGCACCCAGGGCCCCCCGTGGATGTTCACCACCAGCGGAAGGTTCTTGCCGCCGCCCTTCGGGATGGTGACGTAGGCGGGAATCTCCATGCCGTCACGCGCCTTGTAGGTGATGAACCGCCGCTCGGGCATGAGCGAGGGATCGATCCAATCGCGCGTCTTGGCGATGAGCTCGATGCCTTTCTTGTCGCTGTCGTAGAGGTAGTAAGCGCCCGGATCGACGTCCGAGTGCGCGTACACCAGGGCCTTCTTCTCGTTCCTGGCCGCGAACGAGATCTGGTTCGACGTCTTCGGCAGCGCGCCGTCGATGGCCTTTTGCACCGCCGCCATCTGCGCATCGGTCCACACCCGGATCGGCTTGTCGGCCTCGAGGGAGACGCCCACCAGCTTCCTCTTCGCCCGGCTGAAGAGGAGCCCGCGGTCCACGTCGATGAGCGGATGCTCGAGGAGCAGGTTGCCCATGGTCCTGGTCTTGGTGTCGAAGGCGTAGATCGCCTCCTTGTCGCGTCCCTTGTTGGTCGCGACGTAGAGCGTCTCGTTGTCGTAGTCGAAGGCGACCGGCTCGAAGGTGTCCGAGTCGGACCAGCCCCGCTTGTACTGCCACAGCTGCTCCCACTTGGCGCCTTCCCCGGCCCGGTGCCACACCGTGACCGTTCGCTCGACGCCGGTCTGCCCGATCTCGCGCAGCGGATAGCTCACCGCTACGCGGGGAACGAGGTTGCGGTCGAGCACCCAGCTCACCACGTCACCGGGCGAATCCTGGGTGAGGAGCGCATATCGCCCGGTTCGGGTGTTGAAGCGATAGACGTCGGCTGAGCGGCGCGAGCGCTGCCTCATGGCGACGATGTACTCGTCCGACTCCTCGGGCAGGGCCGAGAGAGGAGTGATCGCGCTCCGACCGCCCGAAACCCCGACCTCACTGTGGTTGCGCAGGTCCTCGCCGTTGGCGTCGATGCAGTACAGGCCCTTGTAGTTGGGCGCGCCGCTCACCTCCTGTCCGTCGATCACCCGGGTGCACAGTCGGTTGCTGCTCACCCAGAAGATTCCCGCGGCATCGAGCTTCTCGAAGGCGGTGATGATGTTGCGGGTGCGCTTCTCCAGGTCGACGACCACCAGGTTGTCCCGGCCCTTCAGGGGCGTCAGCGCCGCGAGCTTGGTGCCGTCCGGCGACAGAGTCATCTGGGCGTACTGGGCCCGCTTGAAGAAGTCCTCAAGGGGAATGTCCGAGGGCTTTTTCTGGGCGGCGGCGGCCAGGGGCAGGGCCAGGACTGCGAGCGCAACGATGGCGTACGGGGAGCGGAGGTTCATCTGGTGTCCGGTGGGGTAGTCGGGGGGTGGTTCCATCGGCCCATGGGTCGGACCGGCGGGTATCGCCGGAATATACTAGCCCCGCAGCCGGATTGACAATCGGCCACGAAGGGGAGAAAAACCGGTGTCGGAAGCTCTCAGCATCCTGTCGGTAGGCGCGGGCACACTGCTCGCGATCGTGGTCTTCGCCGTGGTGGTTTTCTGGTTCATCGAGGACGTGACCCAGAAGAAGCACGCGGTGCTGCGCAACTACCCGGTCATCGGCCGGCTGCGCTACTTCTTCGAGAAGCAGGGCGAGTACTTCCGCCAGTACTTCTTCGCCGGCGACCGCGACGAGATGCCGTTCAACCGCGCCACGCGCGCGTGGATCTATCGCGTCGCGAAGCAGGAGGACGGCGGCGGTCTCATCGGCTTCGGCTCGACCTACGACATGAAGGCGCCGGGCGCGATCCTGTTCGTGAACGCGCCCTTCCCGGTGCAGGAGTGGGAGAAGCAGGCCACCCCGCCGCTCGCGATCGGCGAGGGCTGGTGCGAGCACCCCTTCGTCGCCAAGTCGCTGGTGAACGTGAGCGGCATGAGCTACGGCGCCATTTCCAAGCCCGCGGTGCAGGCGCTGTCGCGCGGCGCGGCGCTCGCCGGCTGCTGGCTCGACACGGGCGAGGGCGGGTTGTCGCCGCACCACGTCGACGGGGGCGCCGACGTCATCATGCAGATCGGCACCGCCAAGTACGGCATCCGCGACCAGGATGGCGCCTTCTCGCCGCAGCGCGCGAAGGAAGTCGCGCGCCAGGTGAAGGCCTTCGAGATCAAGCTCTCCCAGGGCGCCAAGCCCGGCAAGGGCGGCGTGCTGCCCGGTGGCAAGGTGACGGCGGAAATCGCGGCGATCCGCGGCATCCCCGCAGGCCAGGACTCGATCAGTCCCAACCGCCACCGTGACGCCGCCAACACCATCGAGCTCCTCGACCAGGTCGCCTACGTCCGCGCGCTTACCGGCCGCCCGGTCGGCATCAAGACGGCGATCGGCGGGTTCTGGTTCCTGAACGACATCGCCGAGAACGTGCTGAAGCGCGGCCTCGAGTACGCGCCGGACTTCCTGGTGATCGACGGCGGCGAGGGCGGCAGCGGCGCGGCGCCCCAGGCGCTCTTCGACCACATGAGCCTGTCGATCGAGGAAGCGCTGCCGCGCGCTGCCGACGTCCTCTACGAGTCGGGCCTCAAGGACCGCGTGAAGCTGGTAGCTTCGGGCAAGCTCGTGACCTCCGCACGCGCCGCGTGGGCACTCTGCGTCGGAGCGGACTTCATCAACACCGCACGCGGCTTCATGTTCTCGCTGGGATGCATCCAGGCGTTGCGCTGCCACACCAACACGTGCCCCACCGGCATCACGACGCACAACCCGCGCCTGCAGCGCGGGCTGGTGGTGGAGGAGAAATTCCAGCGCGTGGCCAATTACGCGATGGGGATGAACAAGGACATCGAGATGATCGCGCACTCCTGCGGCGTGGCCCACCCACGGCTGCTGCGGCGCGAGCACTGCCGCATCGTCCAGGCCAACGGGCAGAGCATGGCACTCAACATGCTGCACTCCTATCCGGCGTTGAAGGCGGGGGCGCATCGCTCCGCCACGGTCGCCGCGACCGCGAAGGCGCAGGCGGTGCTGGCCACCGCCGACTAGAGTCCGCTGCTCGCCGACCTCGTCCTCGTCGTACACGCGCTCTTCGTGCTCTTCGTGGTCGGGGCGCTCCCGGCGATCTGGGCCGGGGTCGCGCTCGAGCGTCCCTTCGCCTTCAATCCGTGGTTCCGCGGCCTGCACCTGGCCGCGATCGCCTTCGTGGTTTGCGAGGCACTCCTCGGCTACGTGTGCCCGCTCACCGCCTGGGAGGACATGCTCCGTGGCGAGGTTTCCGGGAAGGGCTTCATCCAGCGCTGGGTGCACGCGTGGCTCTTCTGGAGCTGGCCACCCTGGGTATTCACCACCCTCTACGCCGGCTTCGGCGCGCTGGTCGCGGCCACATGGTGGCTCTGGCCGCCGCGCAGGCGCAGCTAGTCGAGTCCCAGGACCGTGTTCACCGCGGCGACCAGGCCGCTGATCTTGAAGGGCTTGGTGACGTAGCCGTCGGCGCCGAGGGCCAGGCCGCGCGCGACATCGGTCACCTCGGACTTGCCGGTCATCATGATCACCGGCAGCTTGGCGAGGCGCGGGTTGGCCCGGATGCGCTCGAGGATGTTGAAGCCGTCGGCATCCGGCAGGGAAACGTCGAGCAGCATGATGTCGGGCAACGGCGGCTTGTTGAACTCCGCGTTGATCTCGCTCTTGTTGCGAGCCAGCCGTGCCGCGAAGCCGGCCGTCGCCAGGACCTCCGCCACGAGCTTCGCAAGCGTCGGGTCGTCCTCGACCACGAAGACCACGTACTTCTCGCCGTTGCGCGGCGGCACCTTGCCCGCGGTGGCGTGGCGCGCCATCGCGACATAGAAACCCGTTTTCGCGAGCTGCGGGCCGCCGGTCTTCGCCTCGGTGCGTGCTGCCTCCACTTTCTGCGGCGTGGGCGGCGGTGGCGACGGCGCGGGCGTGGTGAAGTCGAGATCCTCGTCCGTTGGCGTCACGACAGCGCTTCCGTGGTCTCCACCTTCTTCTGGCCGATGCGGCTCTCCTCGCCGCGCAGCAGCTTGGCGATGTTGGTGTGGTGGCGCGCGATCAGCAGCACGCTGATCGCGATCACCGCCCAGAGCATCGCTCCGGGTCCCACGACGTACCAGGTGGCCACGGGCGCGAAGAGGGCCGCGGTGACCGCGGCCAGCGAGGAGTAGCGGCTCACGACGACGACCGTGAGCCACGCGACCACCACCGCGAGGCCGATGCGCCAGTCGAATGCGATCAGCACCCCAGCGGCGGTCGCGACACCCTTGCCACCGCGGAACCGGAGCCACACGGGAAAGACGTGGCCGAGGAAGGCCGAGAAGCCCGCCAACGCGATCATCTCCAGCGGCAGGCCGAGCATCCGCACCACGAGCACCGCGACCCATCCCTTGGCCACATCGCCGACCATCGTAAGGAGCGCGGCCACTCGGTTGCCCGAGCGCAGCACGTTGGTGGCGCCGATGTTGCCGGAGCCGTAGGTTCGAGGATCTGGAAGCGCGAGCGCCCGGCTCACGATCACCGCGAACGGGATCGATCCGGCAAGGTAGCCCCCGAGCGCGCAGAGGAGAGCCGTCATGGCCATACTCTACAATACGCGCCCATGGATACGATCTTCATCCGCGAGTTCCGCGTCGACGCCTGGGTGGGGATCTACGAGTGGGAGAAGCAGCGCCCGCAGACGCTCGAGATGGAGATCGAGATCGGCATCCCGGGCAACGAGGTGGGCCGCACCGACAACATCCACGACACGGTCCACTACGGCGACGTCGTGCAGCGCGTGGTCGCCGAGCTGGCCGAGCGCAAATTCAAGCTGCTCGAGGCGCTGGCCGAGCACGTGTGCGACATCGTCACCGGGGAGTTCAAGGCGCCGTGGGTGCGCCTGTCGGTGGCGAAGCTGGGCCACATCCGCAACGTGCGCAAGGTGGGCGTGACGCTCGAGCGCAGGCGCGACACGGGCGAATAGCGGCGTGCTCAAGTGGGCGCTGGTGCTCGTCGTGGGCGTGATCATCATCGCGATCTTCACCCCGTGGCTGTCGCGCCGCGGGCTGGGGCGCCTGCCGGGCGACATCACCTTCATGTGGCGCGGCCAGCGCATCTACCTGCCGATCACCACGACGCTGCTGCTCTCCGCGGCGCTCACGCTGGTCGCGCGCCTGGTCTAGAGGGAAGGTCTGGTCTATTCCCCGGGTGCCGCGTCTTCCGTGAAGATCCGGCGGTAGGCGACGTAGGTCGAGGCGATCGTCAACGGCACCCAGGCCAGCATGCCGAGCCCGAACGGGATGATCGCCACGATCATCGCCACCAGCATCACCAGGCCGTAGACGATGAAGGGAACGAAGTTGCGCAAGCACGCGAAGAAGCTCGCCTTCATCGCCGCGACCGGCTTCATGTCGTGCATCATCACCAGCGCGGGCGCGAACCAGTAGGCCGCGAGCAGCGGCACCATCAGGCCGAGCATCACCAGGGTGCCCAGCGCGATGGCGACCCACGATTCGGCGACCGATGCCGCGATCGCCCCGGGATCGCCGGTCATGAAAGCACCGAGGAGCGAGAAGCCGGCGAACACCGCGAACACCAGCATGATCACGATGCAGCCCGCCAGGAACAGGAGCCCCACGATCGCGAGCGGCCCGAAGCGCTTGCTGAAGCCCGCGAACAGGTGCTCGAGCTCGAACTCGCCGCTCGCCTCCAGCGAGCGGCATGCGGCCATGAGCCCGCCCGCGAACACCGGCTGCAGCACCTGGAATGCCAGCGAGCCGATGAAGGGCACGATGCTCACGACGATGGCGAGCACGAAAATGATGATGATCGCCACGATCCACATGAGCGGCGCCAGGGCGAAGAGCTTCCAGCCCTGCGCGACCCAGGTCCAGCCGTCGCCGGCCGCCTCGCCCTTGCCGGGCACGACCAGCCGCAGCCCCTGGTCCAGCGCTTGCGCAGCCTCGGGGGTGGCGTTCATGTCGTCCCTCCTTCGCGGCACCGCCGCTCTCGGTGTGCCGAAGGCTACTCCTCCAATGCGACCTCAACAAGCAGGGGTAAGATCACGCGCGTCAACTCCGCCGGCGGCATGCCGAGCAGGTAACCGCGCCGGCCGCCGTTGATGTAGATGCGCGGCAGCTCCAGCACCGAGCGCTCGAGATAGACCGGCATCGCCTTCCGGGTGCCGAAGGGCGAGGTGCCGCCGATGAGATAGCCGGAGTGGCGCGTCGCGACCTCCGGCTTGCAGGGCGAGATGCGCT
>JBKJTM010000419.1:0-5179 GCA_046590805.1 Usitatibacter sp. | reverse complement strand
CGCCCGCGCCGAAGATCACCGACGGGCGGAAGATCGTGACCGGCACGATGCCGGCCGCCTGCCGCACGGCCGTCTCACCCCGTCCCTTCGATCGCAGGTACTCGCTCGGGCCGTCGGAGGAAGCGCCCAGGGCGCTCATGTGCAGCAGGTGGCGCACGCCGCAGGCCTGTGCGGCTTCGGCGACCTTGCGCGGCAGCTCGGCATGGCATGACTCGAAGGTCTGGCTGCGCGTCTCGTGCAGGATGCCGCACAGGTTGATGACCGCATCCATGCCTTCGAATGCCTTTCGCAGCGCCGCCGGATCGTGCACGTTCGCGACCACGATCTCGACCGTGGGCAACACCGTGAGCGGCATCGCGTTCGGGCGGCTTCTCGTCACCACGCGGATGTTCTTGCCGGCGGCGGCGAGCTGGTCGGCGATCGCGCCGCCGACGAAGCCGCTGCCACCGATCATGCAAACCCTGGAGATGCGCATGCTGGCTCCTATGGAAGGTTGGTGGCGATGGCGGGTGCGGCGCCGTCGCTCGCGCGGCCGGGAATCGTCCCCACCATCTGCCTGAGGCTCGGCACCTGCGCGGTCAGCCGGTGGCCGTAGAACCACGCATTGGTGAACACCTGCTTCACGTAGTCGCGCGTTTCGTTGAACGGGATGGTCTCGGCGTAGAGCGCGCCGTCGAGCGGACGAGCGTCGCGCCAGCGTCTTGCGCGGCCGGGGCCCGCGTTGTACGCGGCGGTGGCGAGGAGCGGGTGGCCCAGGTCACCCAGCACGCGCGAGAAGTAATAGGTTCCCATCTGCACGTTCACCGCGGGCTGCGCCAGCATCTCGACCTTGTACGCCTGCACCGGGATCTGGCGCGCGACCCAGGTCGCGGTGGCCGGCATGAGCTGCATCAAGCCCTGGGCGCCTACGCGCGAGCGCACGCCCGGCATGAAGCGACTTTCCTGGCGGATGATCGAGTACATCAGGGCTTCGTCCAACCCCCACTGCCGCGCCGATGCCGACACGGCCTCGCGGTGCGGAATCGGGAAGCGTTGCGCGAGGTCGTGCAGCTGCGCGGTGCGGTTGGCGGTGTTGATCGCGCGGTCGGGTACCGAGGCGAGGCGCGCGAGCTCCGCCGCGGCGAGGAGATCGCGATCCTCCATTCCGCGGATCGCCCAGGCCCACTCGCGCAAGCCCTCGTTCTCGTAGCCCATGCGGTAGAGGGCGAGGGCGCGTTCGAGGGCGGGCACCGCGCGCACGCGATCGAGATCCGCGGGCTGCGGCTTCCAGCCGTTCCAATCGGGCGCGATGACGACGCCGAGCTCCTCGGCGGAGAGGATGCCGTAGAAGGTGCGCTCGCCGGCAAGGCCGCGCAGCAGTCCCTGGCTCGCCTCGCGTTCGCCGAGCGAGCCCAGGGCGCGGGCGCGCCAATAGCGCCACACCGGTTCCCGCGCTTCCGCGGGTGGAAGCTGCTGGATGGCGGCGAGCACATCCTTCCAGAAGCCGGCCCTGAGCGCGGCGCGGATTTTCCACGCCGCCTGCGGCTCGGTAAGCGCCGCGGTGCCGGCCTGCGCATACCATTCGAGCGCGCGGGGGTGATGGACCATCGCCGCCTGGTATGCCACGTGCGCCCACGCGTGTTGCGCGGCATCGGGGCCCACC
This sequence comes from Usitatibacter sp., assembly GCA_046590805.1. Taxonomy (GTDB): domain Bacteria; phylum Pseudomonadota; class Gammaproteobacteria; order Burkholderiales; family Usitatibacteraceae; genus Usitatibacter. The sequence goes on along the minus strand of JBKJTM010000419.1, from coordinate 3,537 downwards.
CGTCCCGCGAATTGCGCCAGGCGCTCCGCGGCCTCGTCGGGCTTCGAGCGGGCGAGGCGCGCGATCGCGAGGATCACCAACTCGCGCGCGGTCCGGGTGAGCAACGCCGATTTCTCGCGGGCGAGGAATCCCGACGGATCCGCGGCCGCGCGGTCGAGCAGCTTTTCGTCCAGGCGCTGGCGCTGCGCGAGCAGCTGGTTGGTGCGCTTCGCCTCGCGCACGTGGCCGGCGCCGAGGAGCTTGCGGATGCGGTCCCACGCTTCCCTCTCGCCGAGCGCTCCGGAGGCGGCGAGCGCCTGGAATACCGCATCGCACGACTGCGGGGCTTCGCGTCCGGCGTGGAAGAGCGTGCGTGCCTCCGCCGCCACCTCCGCGTCGCCACGGGCGAGGCGCTCCTGGAGGGCGTAGCACGCGAGCTCCGCGTCGTCGGCGACGAGGCGCGGATACTCGGCGCGGAACGTCTCCCAGCTTGCCGCCGCGCCGAGCGTGCGCAGCCACTCGCGCCGCACGAGATCGGCGAGCGGCGTGTCCGCGAAGCGGGCGAGGAAGGCGCGCACCTCCGCCGGATCGGCGCGATCGACGCTGCCCGAGAGGATCCAGAAGCTCGCGTAGGCCTCCAGGGGATGGCCGCGGTTTTTTCCTCGCCAGGCGTCCAGCGGCTTCGGGTTGCCGCGCTGCGCGGCCTCGCGAGCGGTGGCGAGGTCGTCGAGCGCATCGGCGCGCGCGGCCGGCGCGAACCCAAGCGCCGCGGCGAGCGCGATGCACCCTATCGATCGGACCGTCTTGATGCAAGTCAAGGCCATTCACCCCGGCGCTGGTTACGTTTCGCGGATAAAATTATAGAACTCCCCTACGGCCAAGTCCCATCATTTCATGACTTTCGACGATCCGCTCTTCTGGACCGCGCTGCTGAAGATCATCGGCGTGAACATCGTCCTGTCAGGGGACAACGCGGTGGTGATCGCGCTCGCGGCGCGCTCGCTGCCGCCGCACCAGCAGAAGAAAGCGGTGATCTGGGGCTCGGGCGCCGCGATCCTGATGCGGGTCATCCTCACGCTCTTCGCGGTGGCGCTGCTCGGCATGCCGTGGCTGAAGCTGATCGGCTCGGTGCTGCTGCTGTGGATCGGCGTGAAGCTGCTGATCCCCGAGGCCGAGGGCCCGGACATCAAGGCGAGCGACAATCTCGGCGCGGCGATCAAGACGATCCTCATCGCCGACCTGGTGATGAGCCTGGACAACGTGATCGCGGTGGCGGCCGCGGCCGGCGGCAGCACGTTGCTGCTGGTGCTCGGCCTGGCGATATCGATCCCGCTGGTGATCTTCGGCGCGACGATGCTCCTCAAGCTGATGGAGCGCTGGCCGATCATCATCACCATCGGCGCGGCGCTGCTCGGTTTCGTCGCGGGCGAGATGGCCTGGGATGACATCGCGGTCGGTGCGTTCACCAGCCAGTACCCCTCCTGGACGAAATATGTCATCGGATCCGTCGGTGCCGCGTTCGTGATCCTTGCGGGCCGCTATTTCGCGGGCAAGAGCCTCAAGCAGTCGAGCGTGGAGCATGTCGAGAACCTGGGCGGCCACCCGGGTCCGGAAGCCAACGAACCCATGAAGAACAACCAGGCCCGGTAGGGAAGCCGGGCCCTTCGCGAGCAGCCGCGAGGCAACAAGACCCAACGTCGTGACCCATAACGATATCGAGGAGATCAAATTGAACCGTCGCCTGTTTCCCGGCCGCCTCGCGGCCATCGCAGCAGTTGTCCTCAGCACCTTCATCCCCGCAGCCGCGTGGGAACCGACCAAGAACGTCGAATTCATCGTGCCGGCCGGCACGGGCGGCGGCGCCGACCAGATGGCGCGTTTGATCCAGTCGATCGTCGCCAAGCACAACCTGATGAAGCAGTCGATGGTGGTCATCAACAAGGGCGGCGGCGCCGGCGCCGAGGGCTTCCTCGAGCTGAAGGGCTCGAAGGGCGACCCCCACAAGGTCATCATCACCCTCTCCAACCTCTTCACCACCCCGCTCGCCACCGGGGTGCCGTTCAGCTGGAAAGACCTGACCCCGGTGCGCATGATGGCGCTCGACCAGTTCGTGCTGTGGGTGCCCACCGACGCGCCGTACAAGACCGCCAAGGACTACATGGCCGCGGTCAAGGCGGGCGGCAACAACAAGTTCAAGATGGGCGGCACCGGCTCCAAGCAGGAGGACCAGATCATCACCGTGGCGCTCGAGAAGGTCGCCGGCGCCAAGTTCACCTACGTCCCCTTCAAGGGCGGCGGCGAGGTGGCCACGCAGCTCGTCGGCAAGCACATCGATTCCTCGGTGAACAACCCGATCGAGGCCGTTGCCCAGTGGCGCGCCGGCAACCTGCGCCCGCTCTGCGTCTTCGATGACGAGCGCATGCCCTACAAGGAGAAGGTCACCAAGGACATGTCGTGGAACGACATCCCCACGTGCAAGGAGGCGGGCGTGCCCACCGACTACGTGATGCTGCGCGGCATCTTCATGCCCGGCGGCGTCGGCGCGGACCAGGTGAAGTTCTATGTCGACGTCCTGGAGAAGGTGCGCCAGATGCCGGAGTGGAAGGAATTCATGGAGCGCGGCGCCTTTAACCAGACCGCAATCTCCGGCAAGGAGTACGCCGACTGGGTCGCGAAGAACGAAACCCTGCACTTCGGCCTGATGAAGGAAGCCGGCTTCCTGGCGCCGGGCAAGTAGCAGCCGTATCCGCAGGCCCCGGGCCCGAACCCCCGGGGCCTTTTCACGACAGGAGGATCGCAGCCGATGGAGGAATCCCGGAACGAGGGCCGCGCGGTCGGTTCGATGCGCACCTGGGAAGCCGCGGTGGCCGTGGCTTTCATGGTGTTCGGGGCGGTCGTGATGTGGGACAGCCGCCGGCTGGGGGCCTCGTGGGCGTCCGACGGCCCGCAGGCCGGGTATTTTCCGTTCTACATCGGCCTGATCATTTTCCTCGCCTCGGTGGCGAACCTGGTGCGTGCCTTCATGATGGGTCCGAAGGGCGAACGCCCCTTCGTCACCGTCGCCGCCATGCGGATGGTGCTCACCGTGATGGTGCCCTGCGTGGTCTACGTGGCGCTGATCCACAACCCGATTTATTCGCTGGGCATCTACGAGGCCTCGGCGATTTTCATCGCCGCATTCATGCGCGTGCTGGGCAAGTACGCGTGGCCGAAGATCGTCGCCGTGTCGCTGGGCGTGATGACGGTGTTCTTCCTCATGTTCGAAGTCTGGTTCAAGGTGCCGCTGCCCAAGGGGCCCATCGAAGCCCTGTTCGGGTTCCAGTAGGGAGGCCGCATGCAGGAAATCAATTCCCTCATCGGCGGCTTCGGCGTTGCACTCACGTGGTTCAACATCATGCTCATGCTCGCCGGGGTCACGCTTGGCGTGCTGATCGGCGTGCTGCCCGGCCTTGGCGGGGCCAATGGGGTGGCGATCCTGCTGCCGCTCACCTTCTCCATGGCGCAGCAGCCCGGGGGCGCCACCTCGGCGATCATCCTGCTCTCCTGCATCTACTGGGG
>JBKJTM010000234.1:0-9742 GCA_046590805.1 Usitatibacter sp. | reverse complement strand
TGCCCGAAAAGTTGGCCAGCTACCTTCCTTGAGAGGATTGTCCCTATGTGCGGAATCGTCGGTGTTGTCAGTAACGCCCCTGTGAATCAATTGCTCTATGACGCCTTGCTCCTGCTGCAGCATCGCGGCCAGGACGCCGCCGGCATCGTCACCGCCGAGGGGCACAGCTTCCACATGCACAAGGGCCGCGGCCTGGTGCGCGATGTCTTCCGAACCCGCGACATGCGGGCGCTGGTGGGCCACATGGGGATCGCGCATTGCCGCTACCCCACCGCGGGCTCGGCGTCCTCGGAGGCGGAGTCGCAGCCTTTCTACGTGAACTCGCCCTACGGCATCGTCCTCGGCCACAACGGCAACCTCATCAATGCCGAGGAGCTGCGCCGCGACCTGTTCCTCGAGGACCGCCGCCACGTCAACACCAACTCCGACTCCGAGATCCTGCTGAACGTGCTCGCGCACGAGATCAGCGACGCGAGCGCGGGCCGCGACCGGTTGAATCCCGAGATCATCTTCAAGGCGGTCGCGGGCGTGCATCGCCGCGTGAAGGGCGCCTATGCGGTGGTGGCGATGGTGGCCGGCCACGGCATGCTCGCCTTCCGCGACCCGCACGGCATCCGACCGCTCATCATCGGCCGTGCCGATACCGACAAGGGCGTCGAATTCCTCGTCGCCTCGGAGAGCGTCACGCTCGATACGCTCGGCTTCAAGGTGATGCGCGACGTGATGCCGGGCGAGGCGATCCTGGTGGACGAGAGCGGCAACTTCCACAGCCGCCAGTGCGCCGACGATCCGCAGCTGAATCCATGCATCTTCGAGTTCGTCTACCTCGCGCGTCCCGACTCGATGATCGACGGCATCTCGGTCTACGAGAGCCGCCGCAACATGGGCAAGAGCCTCGCCGACAAGATCGTGAAGCTCGCGATGCAGGACGAGATCGACGTGGTGATCCCGATCCCGGATTCGGGCCGGCCGGCGGCGCTCGAGCTCGCGGCCAAGCTGAAGAAGCCGTATCGCGAGGGCTTCATCAAGAACCGCTACATCGGCCGTACCTTCATCATGCCGGGGCAGGAGCTGCGCCGCAAAAGCGTGCGCCAGAAGCTCAATGCGATGGCGATCGAGTTCGCCGGCAAGAACGTGCTGCTGGTGGACGATTCCATCGTTCGCGGCACCACCAGCCGCGAGATCGTGCAGATGGCGCGCGAGAGCGGCGCGAGGAAGGTGTTCTTCGCCTCGGCGGCGCCGCCGGTGCGTTTCCCCAACGTGTACGGCATCGACATGCCCAGCCGCAGCGAGCTGATCGCCAGCGGCCGCAGCGAGGATGAGATCGCCACGCTCATCGGCGCCGACGCGGTCATCTACCAGGATCTCGAAGCGCTGATCGACGACGTGCGGCGGCTCAATCCCGCGATCGAGCGCTTCGACTGCTCGTGCTTCGATGGCGTCTACGTGACCGGCGACGTATCGCCGGAGTACCTCGAGGGCGTCGCTGCCGGGCGCAGGGAAGGCGAGAGCGGGAGCGACCCGGGGGTTTCGAGCTCTCAGCTCGACCTGGGGCTTTCACGGGTCGACTAGCTCCATCGGCTAAACTGGTCGATCGGTCTCTCCCCGGTTTCCCCATCATGACTTCTGAGTACAAGCGCGACACCCTCGGCGTCCGGGCAGGGGGCGTGCGCAGCGATTTCCAGGAGCACTCGGAAGCGCTCGCGCTCACCACCAGCTTCGTCTACGGGAGCGCCGGCGAGGCCGCCCGCAAGTTCGCGAACGAAGAGCCGGGCAACATCTATTCGCGCTTCACCAACCCGACGGTCCAGATGTTCCAGGACCGCCTGGCCGCGCTCGAAGGCGCCGAGGCCTGTGTGGCCACGGCCACCGGCATGGCCGCGGTGGCGACCACCGCGCTGGGGCTCCTCAAGACGGGCGACCACATCATCGCCGCGCGCGGCGTGTTCGGCACCGTGGTGCCGCTCTTCGACCAGATCCTCGCCAGGCTCGGCATCACGACCACCTGGGTCGAGCTGGGCGATCTCGATGCCTGGCGCAAGGCCGTGCGCAAGGAGACGAAGCTCATCTTCGTCGAGACGCCTTCCAATCCGGTGTGCGAGGTGGCGGATATCGCGGCGCTCGCCGAGATCGCGAAAAAGGCCGGCGCGGTGCTCGCGGTCGACAACTGCATGTGCTCTCCGGCGCTGCAGCGCCCGATCGAGTTCGGCGCCGACCTGGTGATCCACTCCGCCACCAAGTACCTGGACGGCCAGGGGCGTGTCCTCGCCGGCGCCATCGCCGGCCGCGCGGACCTGGTCTCGGGCCCGCTCTTCAGCTTCGTTCGCACCGCGGGGCCCGCGATATCTCCCTTCAATGCGTGGGTGTGCCTCAAGGGCATGGAGACACTCTCGCTTCGCATGCAGGCGCAATCGGAGCGCGCGCTCCGGATGGCGACGTGGCTCGAAGCGCATCCGGCGGTGGAGCGCGTGCATTACCCTTTCCTCGCGTCGCATCCGCAGCACGCTCTCGCCAGGCGCCAGCAGTCGGCGGGCGGCGCGGTGCTCTCGTTCGTGGTGCGCGGCGGGCGTCAGAGCGCGTGGCGCGTGATCGATGCGACCCGGATGACCTCGATCACCGCGAACTTCGGCGACGTGAAGAGCACCATCTGCCACCCCGCGACCACCACCCACGGCCGCATCCCGCCGAAAGAGCGGGAGGCGAGCGGCATCGTCGAGGGGCTGATCCGCCTGGGGGTGGGGCTCGAGGATACCGACGACCTTCGCGCCGATCTGGAGCGGGGGCTGTGAAAGACCGGGGACGAACCCCAAACCACCTGTTCCTGATGTGCCCGCCGGAATACTTCACCGTGGCGTACATCATCAACCCCTGGATGCACGGCAACCTGCGCCGCATCGACAACGCGGTGGCCAAGCAGCAGTGGCGCTCGCTCTACGACGTGCTTTGCGATCTCGCGACGGTGCGCCTGGTGCTGCCGCAGCCCGGATCTCCCGACATGGTGTTCACCGCCAACGCGGGGCTGGTGAAGGACCGGCGCTTCCTCGCGTCGCGCTTCAAGTATCCCGAGCGCCAGTACGAGGAGCCGTACTTCGCCGACTGGTTCATGGACCGCGGCTACGAGGTTTCGCTGATGCCGCGCGATGTCCCCTTCGAGGGCGCCGGCGACGCGCTCTTCGATCGCGGCGAGGAGGTGCTGTGGATGGCCCACGGCCACCGCTCGATATCCGCGGCGCGGGAGGTGATCATGGATCGCCTGGGCGTGGAGGTGGAGACGCTGCGCCTCACCGACACGCGCTTCTACCACCTCGACACCTGTTTCTGCCCGCTCGAGGGCGGCTATCTCATGTACTACCCGCCAGCGTTCGACGCGGCGTCGCGGGCGGTGATCGAGAAGCGGGTGAAGCCCGCGCGGCGGATTGCGATCGACGAGGAGGACGCGCTCGCCTTCGCCTGCAACGCGGTCAACATCGACTCGACCGTGGTGGTGAACCGCGCGACCGCTTCTTTTGTGGAGGCGCTGGCCGCCAGGGGTTTCGAGGTGGTGCAGACGCCGCTTGCTGAATTCATGAAGGCGGGAGGATCGGCCAAATGCCTTACCTTGCGACTCGACGAGCCGTGAGCCCCGGACGTCGCGATAGCGACATTGGGCCGTGGCCCAGTTTCGCCTTTTTCATCGCCCTGCTCTGCATCCCCGCCCCCGCACATGCCATCTACAAGTGGGTGGACGAGAAGGGCGTGACGCACTTCTCCGAGCACCCTCCGCCCGACGGCAGGAAGTCGCAGAAGATCGAGCCCAAGGTCACGCCGCCGTCCTCCGATGCCAGGGCCACGGACTGGAAGCAGCGCGAGCAGGAGCTGCGCAGGAAGAAGATCGAGCAGGATCAGAAGGACGAACACCAGAAGGCGGGGGCGCAGAACACCGCGGCCGAGCGCCAAAACCGCTGCCTGTACGCGCGCCGCGAGCTGCACGTGCTCGAGAAGCAGGTCCCGGTGTACTCCGTGAACGAGAAGGGCGACAGGGTCTACCTCGAGGACAAGGACCGCCCGGCGCAGATCGCAGGATGGAAGCGGGCGGTCGCGGACTACTGCGATTGACATGAGGCGAGCGGCCGCATTGCTCGCCGCGGCGCTTCTCGCGGCTGCGTGCAATGAGGAGGTCCCGCCGGAGCGCCTGCCGCGCTACGAATCCCCCGCCACCGCGCCGCGATTGGCGCTCGTCCTCGGCTCCGGCGGCCCGCGCGGGTTCGCCCACGTCGGCGTCATCAAGGCGCTCGAGGAGCACGGCATCAAGCCCGACCTGGTCATCGGCTCGAGCGTCGGCGCGATGGTGGGCGCGCTGTACGCCGCGGGGGTCCCGGCCGCGCAGCTGGAGAAACTCGCCCACGACCTTGACATCAAGCGCTTCTTCATCGAGTGGCAGGTGCTGCGCGGCCGCCCCGCATCGGGTGAAGCGGTGCAGGGCTATGTCAGCCGGCAGGTGGGCGGGCGTGCGATCGAGGAGCTGGGGATGGCCTTCGCCGCCGCGGCGACGCGCATGTCCGACAGGAAGCTCGTGCTCTTCAATCGCGGCGACACCGGTCTCGCGGTGCGCGCCTCGAGCGCCAGCCCCGGCATGTTCGAGGCGGTGCGCATCGGCGACGACCATTACATGGATGGCGACGAGGCGAGCCCGGTGCCGATCCTGGCGGCGCGCGCGATGGGCGCCAGGGTGGTGATCGCGGTCGACGTCTCGGCGCACGTCCAGAGCACGCCGCCGGGGATGCCGCGGGAATGGCTGGTGAAGGACGAGCGGCGCGCGAAGCAGGTCCGCCATGAGGCGCCGGCCGCCGACGTGCTGCTCCATCCCGATATCGGTTATTACGCCGGGCACGACGAGGATTACCGCAGGCGCGTGATGCAGGTGGCGGAGCGCTTCACCCGCGAGCGCATGCCGGAGATCCGCGCCGCGCTCGCGAAGGCTGCCGCGCCCTAGAAGCCCTCGACGGCGCGAATGCCCTCGGCCGAGGCCTCGAGGTAGCCGCAGCCCGAATACCAGTCGTTCAGCACCCAGCGCACGCGCTCGCGTCCGTTCACGACGTGCACATGCCGCCCCGGCCGATGGGTGTGGCCGTGGATCATCACCGCGCAGCCGCAGGCGGCGAATGCCTGTTCCACCGCCTCTGGCGCCACGTCCATGATCTCCATCGACTTGCCCCGCTTCGCGTCCTCGCTGTCAGAGCGCATCCTCTGGGCGATCGCCACACGCTCGGCGAGCGGGCGCGCGAGCGCTGCAGCCTGCCAGGCAGGGTCGCGGATCTGTGCGCGGAAGTGCTGGTAGGCGTGGTCGCCGGTGCAAAGCGTGTCGCCGTGGAGCAGCACCGTGGAGCTGCCGTAGAGATCGACCACGCTGGGGTCGGCGAGGAGCTTCACGCCGGTCTCGGCCGCGAAACCCTCGGCCACCAGGAAGTCGCGGTTGCCGTGCATGAAGGCGATCGGCACCCGCGTGCTCGCCTCGAAGAGCTGGGAGGCGGTGCGGGCGGGAAGGGGAAGGGCGATGCCGTCATCGCCCACCCACGACTCGAACAGATCGCCCAGGATGTAGAGATGATCGGCTCCCGGGGCGATGTCGGCGAGGAAGCGTTCGAACTGCCCAATCGCCGCCGGGCGCGAGTCGTCGAGGTGAAGGTCGGAAATGAAGAGCGTGCGCCCGCGGCTCGCGTGGGGCACGCCCATCGTCCTAGGCGCGCTCCGCCTTTTCGATCACCACGGCTTGCGTCGGGACGTTCTGGTGGCCGCCGGTGGTGGCGGTGGCGACCTTCTTGATCTTGTCGACGATCTCCTTGCCCTCGACCACCTTGCCGAACACGGCGTATCCCCAGCCCTGTGGCGACTCGCCGCTGTAGTTGAGGAAGTCGTTGTCCTTGATGTTGATGAAGAACTGCGAGGTGGCCGAGTCGCGTACGCCGGTGCGCGCCATGGCGACGGTGTAGTTGTCGTTCTTGAGGCCGTTGGCGCCCTCGTTCTTGATCGGCGCCTTCACCGGCTTCTGCTTCATGTCGGCGGTGAAGCCGCCGCCCTGCACCATGAAGCCGTCTATCACGCGATGGAAAATGGTGCCGTCGTAGTGCCCGGCGTCCACGTAGGCGAGGAAGTTGGCGACGGTCGTGGGCGCCTTGGCCTCGTCCAGCTCGAGGACGATCGGGCCGTGGTTGGTGGTGAGCCTGACCTTCATGCGCACTCCGCCTTCTCGAGGGTGACCGGGGTGGTGGGCACGTTGGCATGCATGCCGGAGTTGCCGGTCGCGACCTTGCGGATCTTGTCGACCGTCTCCTGGCCGGCGGTGACCTTGCCGAACACCGCGTAGCCGGGCTTCATGTCGTCGGTGTAGTTGAGCATTCCGTTATCGACCACGTTGATGAAGAACTGCGACGTGGCCGAGTTGGGGTCGTTGGTGCGCGCCATCGCCACCGTGTACGGCTCGTTCTTCAGGCCGTTGGAGGCCTCGTTCTTGATCGGCGGCTGGGTCGGCTTCTGCATCATGTCCTTGGTGAAGCCGCCGCCCTGGATCATGAAGCCGTCCATGACGCGGTGGAAGACGGTGCCGTTGTAGTGGCCGGACTTCACGTACCTGGCGAAGTTCTCGGAGCTGATCGGGGCCTTCTCGCGATTGAGCGCGAGGGTGATCGGGCCCATCGAGGTGGTGAGCTTCACCGTCGAGCAAGCGCCCGGGGCGGCTGGAGCGGCAGGGGCGGCAGGGGATGCGGGAGCATCCGCGGCCTTCTTGCCCTGGGCTGCGGCGGTGAACGGGATGAATACGGCTACGACGGCGACGGCGATGCGGGATCGATTCATGGCTAAATCCGGGTGGTGGTAGGGGGGAAGGGGTGCCGCGGGACTACGAAATCACGGTTTCGTGGAGGATCCGCCAGTCCTGGCCCTCGCGGACCCAGTACTGGCGCTTCACCACGCGGTTGGACAAGTTGTTCGAGCGATAGTCCTGCTCGAAGGTGACCATCATGGTGTCGGGCGAGCCCGGATAGGCGAACAGGCTCAGGTCCTTCACGCCCACCTTGATCCACTGCTTGCCGGCGTTCACCTTGCGCTTCTGCGCCTTCCAGGAGGTGAAGTCACGCGACTCGGAGCGGAACAACTCCGAATAGTGGGCGAAGTAGCGGTTGAGGTCGGTGCTCTCCCAATCGGCACGCCAGCGGCCGAAGCTGGCCATGAACGCGTCGCGGTCGGCCTTCCAGGCCTTGCCGTCGCGCCATTCGATCGACTGTCCGATGACCACCGGCGTGCGGTTCACGTCGATGTACGTGGCGAGCCTGTTGAAGTCCTCGTTGGTCACCACGATGCAGCCGTCGGTGGCCCACGGCGGGCGGGCATAGGTGGCGGAGGGCGTGCCATGAACCCAGATGCCGTGGCCGTTGCGGTTGTGCAGCCTGTCCCACTCGTTCGGGTAGTCGAGCGGGAAGGCGCCGGGACCGTAGAAATCGGGCAGCTTCCCCTTGGCGGCGATCACAGTGTAGACGCCCAGCGGCGTCTTCTGGTCGCCGGCGCGCTGCTTCTCGACGCCGTTCTTGCCGAGGCTGGTGTAGAAGTCGGTCACGTAGCGCGGGCGGCCACCGTCGTTCGCGTACACGTACATGCGGTTGCGCGAGGTGTCGACCAGGACCACGTGCGATTGCTTCGGCGCCAGTTGCAGAACCGAGGAGGGCAGGGCATCGACGCGCGGGGCGTCGAGGTAGCGCTGCATGCGCACGCGCGCCTCTTCCTGCAGTGGCGCCACCGTGTCCGGGGTAGCGGCGAGCGATGCGAAGGCGACCGGCCTGCCGGCGCGCGCCATCAGCATGTCGCCCTTCACCATCTGGGCCAGGCGGTAGTTGGGGTTCCGCGCGAGGGCCTTGTCGATCTCGCCCATCGCCTGCTTGAGTCCGGTTTCGCGCAGCCCGGTGATCGCGCGGACCAGCGAACCTTCCATCTCGTTGGCGAAGGCCGGGCCGGTCATCAGCGAGCCGCCGCCGCTGCCATCGGCGAGCGCGGTAGCGGAGACGCAGAAGGTGGCGATTACGAGCCGTTGCGTGATGCGTAGGCCGTTGCGGAAGGCGCTCCGGCCCGTCACCCGCCGACTCGCTCCTGCTTGATCAGCCATCGGTCGCCCGACTTCACCAGCTTCAGCGTCTTGGTGCTGTTGCTCTTCAGCGTGTCGGATCTGTAGCCCTGGCGGATGGTGGCGACCGCCTCGTTGCCGTTCACCCTGATCGACTGCACCTTGGCGTCGACCTCGATCGACTTGGGCGCCGTGATGCGTTCGCTGCGCTGCTTCTCCCACGCGGCGCGCGAAAGGCCGCCGGGCACTTCGAATTCGGGTGCGTAGGAGGCGAGGTATCCCTTCACGTCCTTGGCGCTCCAGGCGCGGGCCCAGCTCGCGATCGCGGCGGTCACCATCGCGTCGTCGCCGGCGGCCGGCGCGGGAGCGGTCTTCGCGGCTGCGGCCGGCGTCACGGTGGCGGCGGGGGCGGTTGACTTCGGCGGCGCGGCCCTCGGAGCCTCGGCGGTCTTCGTGACTTCCGCCTTGGCGAGTTCCGCCTTCGCGTTCTCGGTCTTGGCGGCCTCGGCCTTCGCGGCCGCGGCGCGCGAGGCTTCCGGGCGCTGGCCGGCGGACTTGCCGGAGCTGAACAGGTCCTTGATCAGCGCGAGCTTGCTCTGCGCGGCGGCATTGTTCTTGTCGAGCTGCAGCGCGCGGTCGTAGGCACGGCTAGCCAGCTGCGCGTAGATGTCGCCCAGGTTTTCGTGCGCGGTGGCGTAGCTCGGGTGCGTGTGGATCGCGAGCTCGAGCGCGGACTTGGCCTTGTCGTAGTTGCCCTGCTGCGCGTAGAGAACGGCGAGGTTGTTGTACGGCTCCGGCAGCTCGGGGAAGTCCTCGGTGAGGCCGGTGAACATCTTGATCGCGTCGTCGGTGCGCTTGAGCTCGGTGAGCAGGATGCCCTTGAGGAAGCGGCCCTGAGCGTCCTTGGGCTGCGCGCGCAGGAATACCTCGACCTTGTCGAGGGCGGGCTGCACCTTGCCCTGCCCGTACAGCTTCTGCGCTTCGCGGAAGTCGTCAGCGGGCGCGGCCCAGGCGAGCGCGGCGGCACCCAGGAACGAGGCCGCGAGCAGCGCGGCGAGCCGGGACTTGATCGAATTTCGCAGCAGCATCGTGTTATAATTGGTTGAATTTAATGGAAAACAATATTCTACCCGCCTTCGGGGGGCTTAACAACGCGGTGAGCTGTCGAAGCTCGCCCGCGTAGTCCTTTCAGCCCCCGCGGCCCGCGCCGCGGAAATCCCATCCCGAAGCACCTCCGCGGCCCAACCGCGCGAATCCCATGGACCGACTCCAGATCCACAACACGCTCACCCGCAAGAAGGAAGCTTTCGTCCCGCGCACGCCCGGAAAAGTCGGCATGTACGTGTGCGGACCTACCGTATACGACTACTTCCACATCGGCAACGCCCGCTCCTTCAGCGCGTTCGACATGGTCCAGAGGTGGTTGCGTGCCACCGGCTACGAGGTCACGTACGTGCGCAACGTAACCGACGTGGACGACAAGATCATGGACCGTGCCCGCGAGTCCGGCGAAGGCGTCGAAGCCCTCACCGCGCGCATGATCGCGGCCCTCGATGAGGACTGCGCGCGCCTGGGACTCGCCAAGCCCGACCGCGAGCCACGCGCCACGCGCTACATCGCGCCGATGCTGGAGATGATTGCGAGGCTCGAGGC
>JBKJTM010000202.1:0-4720 GCA_046590805.1 Usitatibacter sp. | reverse complement strand
CGCAGGATGGGCAGCGGGCAGTTGAGCCCGCGAACGTCGAGCTCGCGATCGAAAGCTTGCATCAGGTTCTCCCGAAGGGCATGAATTTTAACATGCGGGCCCGCGCGCTTTCCTTCAAGGCTTGAAGGCGGGTACCATGCGGTTTCCCGGGGCTGCAGGCTCCCGGGGGCGGCTCCCGCCGCCAAGACGGTGTCCGTCCAAGCCCTGCTTCCGAACCTTTCACGGAGGCCCCATGGACACCGTCTCGATCGATTCACGCTCGCTTTACGCCAAGCTCGGCTCCCCCGCCGCCCCGCTTCTTCTGGACGTGCGCCGCACCGCCGCGTTCGATTCCGATCCACACCTGATCGCGGCGGCGGTCCGCCCCGATGGCGACCTTGCGACATACGCGTCGCGCCTCGCCGCGGGCAGGCCCGTGGTCGCCTACTGCGTCAAGGGCCACGAAGTCGGCCAGGACGCGGCACGCGCGCTCGCGGCGGCCGGGCTCGAAAGCGCATATCTCGAAGGCGGCATCGAGGCCTGGCGCGCGGCGCGGCTTCCGACCATCAAGCGCCGGCCCGATTGGCGCGTGCCCGGCGGCTCGCGCTGGATCACCCGCGAGCGGCCGAAGATCGACCGCATCGCCTGCCCGTGGCTGATCCGCCGCTTCATCGATCCGCTCGCGACCTTCGACTACGTGCCGACCGCGCGCGTGCTGAGCGATGCGGCCGCGCTCAATGCCGTGCCGTACGACCTGCCCGGCGCCGTGGTCACCCATCGCGGCGAGCGCTGCAGCTTCGACGCCCTGCTCGAGGACTTCGCGCTCGAGGACGCGGCGCTCGACCGCCTGGCCGAGATCGTCCGCGGCGCGGATACCGATCGCCTCGACCTGGCTGCGCAGTCGGCGGGACTTCTCGCGGCATCCCTCGGACTCTCGCGGCAATATTCCGATGACCACCAGATGCTCGAGCACGCAATGCCGCTCTACGACGGCCTCTACGCTTGGTGCCGGCAGGTGAGCGAGGGCATCGAGGAGACGCACTCGTGGAATCCGAAGCCTTGAAGGATCCCCCGCCCGCCGCTCCGGCGACGCAGAGGGAAAGGGCGGAAGTCCCTTTCGGCGAGGCGCTGCGATTCTGGTGGCGCCTCGGATTCATCAGCTTCGGCGGCCCGGCCGGCCAGATCGCGATCATGCATCGCGAGCTGGTCGAGCGCTTCCACTGGATCTCGGAGCGCCGCTTCCTGCACGCGCTCAATTACTGCATGGTCCTGCCCGGACCTGAAGCGCAGCAGCTGGCGACCTACATCGGCTGGCTGATGCACGGCACTCGCGGCGGCATCGTCGCGGGCGCGCTCTTCGTGCTGCCGTCGCTCTTCATCCTGGTCGCGCTGTCGTGGGTCTACCTGCGTTTCGGCGACGTGCCCGCGGTGGCGGCGGTGCTGCACGGGGTCAAGCCCGCGGTGGTCGCGATCGTGCTCGCCGCCGCGTGGCGCATCGGCTTGCGCACCCTGCGACATCCGCTGCTGTTCGGCATCGCGGCGACGGCATTCCTCGCGTTGTCGATCGCCGCGGTGCCGTTTCCCTTAGTGATCGCGGGTGCCGCGTTGCTGGGCGTGGCCGGGGCGCGCTGGGCACCCGCCGTCTTCCGGACGGGCGACCATGCCATGAGGGCGGCGGATGCCGGGCCCGCCCTCATCGACGACCACAGTCCACCCCCGGAACACGCGCGCTTCTCGGCACCGCGCCTGGCGATCATCGCCGCGATCTTCCTCGCCATCTGGGCGGCCGCGCTCGGGACACTCGCCGCGATGTTCGGCTGGAACGGCGACTTCACCCAGATGGCGCGCTTCTTCACCCAGGCGGCGCTCCTCACCTTCGGTGGCGCCTATGCGGTGCTCCCCTATGTGCTGCAAGGCGCCGTCGAGCAACACGGGTGGCTCACGGCGTCCCAGATGATCGACGGCCTGGCGCTTGGCGAGACCACGCCGGGGCCGCTGATCATGGTGGTGGCATTCGTGGGCTTCCTCGGCGGCTGGACCAAGCAGCTGCTGGGAGGCGACGCGCTGCTCGCCGCCGGCGTCGTGGGCGCGTGCGTCGCGACCCTCTTCACCTTCCTGCCATCGTTCCTCTTCATCCTTGCGGGCGGTCCGTTGGTGGAGCGCACGCGCGACGACCTCAAGCTCACCGCGCCACTCACCGCGATCACCGCGGCGGTGGTCGGCGTGATCGTGAATCTCGCGGTGTACTTCGCCTGGAAGGTCTTCTGGCCGGAATCCACCGCCGCCGCGCCTTTCGCCGGAAGGTTCGACGTGGCGAGCGTGGTGATCGCGGTGGTCGCGACGGCCGTCCTGGTGACGCGGCGCGCGGACGTGATCGCCGTCATCTCGGTAAGCGGCCTCGCGGGCGTCGGGCTGTGGGCCGCAGGCTACTGAATTGGTACCAGGTTACATTTCCACGAAATGTAACCTGGTACCAATTCAGTGCTACGGCGCGGTGTAGGTGCCGGACTTCCCGCCGCGCTTTTCCAGCAGCCGCACTTCGCCCATCACCATTCCCCGATCCACCGCCTTGCACATGTCGTAGATGGTGAGCAGGGCCACCTGCACCGCGGTGAGCGCCTCCATCTCGACGCCGGTGCGCGCCGTGCATTCGACCGTGGCGCGGCATTCGACGCGCGAGCCGGACTCGTCGATCGCGAACTCGATGCCGACCGAGCTGAGCGGGACGGGATGGCAGAGCGGGATCAGCTCCGCGGTGCGCTTGGCCGCCTGGATCGCCGCGATCCGCGCCACCCCCAGGACATCGCCCTTCTTCGCGGTGCCGTCGCGCACCAGGGCGAGGGTCTCGGGACGCATCGCGATCACGCCCGCGGCCACCGCCACCCGATGGGTCTCGGCCTTGCCGCCGACGTCAACCATCCGGGCCGCGCCGCGTTCGTCGAAATGGGTGAGTTTTTCCGTCATAATGACTTTCAGCCCGGTGATAGTAGCGCAAGAACCCGGCATCCTCCCCTCGTGATCGCCCGAGCCCTCATCCTCCTCATATCCCTCGCCTTGGCCTCCGGCCGGGCGGGCGCGCAGGTGCTTCCCGATCTCGGGGACGCGTCCGCGGGCTCGCTCTCGGAGACCCAGGAACGCACCATCGGCAACCGCATCATGCGAGAGGTGCGCGTCGACCCGGCGTTCGTCCAGGACCCCGAGGTCTCCGATTACATGACCGCGCTCGGCGAGCGACTGCTGGGCGTGGCCGATACCGGCAAGCGCGAGTTGAGCTTCTTCGTGGTGCAGGACGAGGCGGTCAACGCCTTCGCGCTCGTGGGCGGCCACATCGGCATCCACACCGGCCTGCTGCTCCTTACCCAGAACGAGGCGGAGCTCGCGAGCGTCGTGGCGCACGAGATCGCGCACATCCTGCAGCGGCACCAGGCGCGCATGATCCACGGCCAGCGGGGCGCGCAGTGGACTTCGCTCGCCGCGCTGGCGGTGGCGATCCTCGCTGCCCGCAGCAGCAACAGCCAGAGCGGCCAGGTGACCGAGGCGGCGGTCGCCTCCGCCGGAGCGCTGCAGATCCAGAACCAGATCGACTACACCCGCGACCACGAACGCGAGGCGGACCGCGTCGGCCTCACGCTCCTCGAGCGCGCCGGCTTCGATCCGCGCGGCATGTCCTCCTTCTTCGAACGCATGCTGCGCACCAATCGCCTGAACGAGTTCAAGGGCGCGCCCTCGTACCTGCGCACCCACCCCCTCACCACCGAGCGCATCGCCGACATCCAGGATCGCCTGCAGAAGGCGAGCCCGAAGCTGGTGCCGGACTCGTTCGAGTACCGCATGGCGCGCGCCCGCGTGCGCGCGGCGGCCGGCACCGCCAACGAGGCCGTGTCCTTCCATCGCACCCTCCTCGCGGACAAGACCGTGGTCCGCCCGCGCGAAGACGTGTTCGGCCTCGCGCTCGCGCTGCGGCGCACCCGCGATTTCGACGGCGCCTGGAAGACGCTGGCGCCATTGCGCGCGGCGGGCGCGCCGCTGCCGGCCTTCGAGCTCCTCGCCGCGCAGCTCCTCGCCGACCAAGGGCGCAACGACCAGGCGATCGAGCTCTACCGCGCCGCCTTGCGCGCGAGCCCGCGCCATCGCGGCCTTACCTACGGCTATCTCACCCTGCTGTTGCAGACGGGGCGCGAGCGCGATGTGATCGCGGACCTGGAAGAGCGCCTGCGCAGCGTCCAGGACGACGCGACGCTCTACGAGATCCAGGCGCGCGCCTTCGGTATTTCCGGACGCCGCATCTCGCAGCACCGCTCGCAGGCGGAGGCGTATTACCGCCGCGGCAACCTCTCCGCCGCCGTCGATCAGCTCGAGATCGCGGTGCGCGACCGGGGAAGCGACTTCTACGAGCTTTCGAGCGCCGAGTCGCGCCTGCGCGAGCTGCGCTCGATGCTCGAGAACGAACGCGCCGCCGAGAAGGCGCTCAAGATCAGCTGATGCGGCCTCTTCGCAGGGTCCTCGCGGCGGTTGCCGCCGGCGCAACTTTGACCGCATCCGCGCAAGCCCCCGCGCCGCCCGCAACGTTCGTGCGCGCCGACAAGGGTCATTGCATCGCCTGCCACCAGCTTCCGGAAGGCCATGGCCCCGCGAGCCGCGCCGACCTGGGGCCGAGGCTCGAGGGCGCGCGCATGCGCGCCCTCGGCCGCGAGGGCCTGCGCCGGGCGATCGTCGATCCGGCGGCCGCCAACGCCGACAC
>JBKJTM010000135.1:0-7050 GCA_046590805.1 Usitatibacter sp. | reverse complement strand
GCCAGGTTGACCGACATCCTCAGCCCCGGCTTCACGCGCTCCTGCCAGAGCTTGACCTGCGCGCACGCGGTCCTGAGCACCCATTCGCCGATGGGAACGATGAGCCCGGAATCCTCCGCCACCTCGATGAACTTGCCCGGAAGGAGAAGGCCGCGGCGCGGATGCTGCCAGCGCACCAACGCTTCCACGCCGACCAGCTCGCCCGCAAGGGTCATGCGCGGCTGGTAGTGCAGCACCAGCTCGCCGCGCTTCAACGCGAGGCGCAGGTAGCTCTCCACCGAAAGCCGCTCCTGCGCGCGCGAGTTCATCTCCGCGGAGAAGAACTGGTAGTTGTTGCGGCCCTTCTCCTTGGCGTAGTACATCGCCACGTCGGCGTTCTTCATCAGGCTGGCGCTGTCGCGGCCGTCGGTGGGATAGAGTCCGATGCCGATCGAGCAGGACGTGGTGAGCGGCTGGCCCTCGATCAGCATCGGGGAGGCCATGGCGGCGATCATCTTCTCGGCCACCTGCTGCGCGCCCTCGTCGTCGTCGTCGCGCAGGTTCTCGAGGATCACCGCGAACTCGTCGCCACCCAGGCGGGCCACGGTGTCGGTGGCGCGCACGCAGGCGCTCAACCGCAAGGCCACACCCTTCAGCAGCATGTCGCCCACGTGGTGCCCGAGCGAGTCGTTGATGGTCTTGAAGCGGTCCAGGTCGATGAACATGAAGCCGAAGCCCGTCTGGTGGCGGGCGGCGTTGACCACCGCCTGCGCGAGCCGGTCGTGGAGCAGCACCCGGTTCGGCAGGCCGGTGAGCGCATCGCGCGTCGCCAGGTACTCGGCGCGCTCCTCGGCTCGCTTCCTCTTGGTCACGTTGGTCGAGGTGCCCGTCATCCGCTGCGCCAGGCCGGTGGCGGCGCGCTGCGTCACCTTGCCGCGCGAGTGAATCCAGATCCACTCGCCCGCGGCGTTGGACACGCGGTACTCGCAGTCGAACGCATCGCTCACGCCCTTGGCGGTGTTGCCGAGCGCGGCGCGGAACACCTCACGGTCGGCCGGATGCGTCACAGCACCACCTCCTCCCCGCGGAACATCGATTCGCGCGGCGCCTCCCCGACCAGCATCGACCAGCTCTCGTTGAAGTACACCTTGTCGCTCGCCAGGTCCCAGTCCCAGAGGGCGAGGCTGGAGCTCGCGAGCGCGAGGTCGAGGCGCTCCTTGGCGCGCGCCATCTGCTGCTCGGCGCGCTTCCTCAAGGTGATGTCGCGCGCCATGCCGAGCATCAGGCGGCGCTTGCCGAGCGTCACCGGCCGGCCGGTGAGGGCATAGGGACGGACGTTGCCCTCGCTGTCGACGAACTCCACCTCGACCGAGACCTCGCGGCCGTCCTCGAGCACCGAGCGCATCGCCACCTCGGCATCGCCCCGGTCCTTTGGTGAGATGAAGTCGAGGGGGCTCATGGCAGCCAGGCGCGAGTCCGGATAGCCGACGGCAGCGGAGAGCTGCTTGTTCCAGCGCACCAGCTTGCCGCCCGGGCCCACCAGCACGAAGGCGCCGGTCAGGTTCTCCAGCACCGCCTCGCTCAATGCGCGCTCCTGCTCCAGGCGCTCCTCGAGGTTGGTGGCGGGCGGCTCCTCAGCGCCGGCGCTCTCGGGCGGAAGGCTCCCCATGGTTTCGAGGCGCGCCGCGGCGATGTCGGCGAGGTTCGCGAGCGCCACGCGGTCATGCCTGCGGAGCGTGCGCGGTTTCGTGTCGAGGAGCGTCAACGCCCCGAGAACGGCCCCGGCGCGCGTCACCAGCGGCACGATGCCGACGAAACGCGCGCGCGGCGCACCGGACACGAGAGGATGCTCGCTCCACGGACCCGCGGCGGCATCCTCGACATAGCACGCGTCGCGCAGCGAAAGCGCCTTGAGCGCGAACGAGCGCTCCGCGCCCAATTCGCCGAAGGCGATGCCGCTGCGTGCCGCGATCCGCTCGCGGCCGAGCTCGAGGAACGAGATCCAGCCGATCGGAAAGGACGCGACGTCCATCGCGCGACGCAGCAAGTCCTGGAGCGCCGCATGCGGCGTGTGCGAAGCGGTCCCGGCGGTCACAACGCGAGCTCGCAAACCACCGGCGCGTGATCCGAGGGCCGCTCCAGCCGGCGTGGATCGAGGTCGATGGTGCAAGCCGTGCAGGCGCGGGCAAGCGCGGGCGAGAGCAGCACGTGATCGATGCGCAGTCCCATCTTGCGGCGGAACGCCATCATCCGGTAATCCCACCACGTGAACGACCGCTCCGGCTGCTCGAAAAGGCGGAACGCATCGGCTAAGCCGAGCGCGAAGAGCTTGCGCAACGCCGCCTTCTCCGGCTCGCTGAAGAGCACCTGGCCCGCCCAGGCGGCGGGATCGTGGACGTCGCGGTCTTCCGGGGCGATGTTGAAGTCGCCCAACACCGCAGTGCGCGGGTGGGCGGCGAGCTCCGCGGCGAGCCATCCCGACAACGCCTCGAGCCAGCGCAGCTTGTACTCGTACTTGTCGGAGCCCACGCTCTGCCCGTTGGGGACGTACACGCTGACAATGCGCACGCCGTCGAGGTCGCCCGCGATCACGCGGCTCTGCTCGTCGGCGAAACCCGGGATGCCGCGGCAGCGCTCCACCGACTCCGCGCGGGTGAGGAGCGCCACGCCGTTATAGGTGCGCTGGCCGTGATGCAGGCTGCAGTAGCCGGCGGCCCGCAGCTCCGCGGCCGGAAAGGTGGCGTCGTCGCACTTGGTCTCCTGCAGGCACATGGCATCGGGCGAATGCTGCGCGAGCCAGTCGAGCAGATGCGGCAGTCTCACCCGGAGCGAGTTGACGTTCCAGGTCGCGATCTTCAATCGCGGGCTATTTGGGCGGTGCCGGAGGCGATTCCGGGGCGCCCTTCGGCACCGACGGCAGGTCTGCGATCGTCGGGCGCGTCGGCGGCTGGCCGTAGGTGCGCTCCCTGGGATAACCGGCTGCATCGAGGGCAGCGCTCCACTGGCCCTCCTCGAAGCCCTTGATGCGGTTGCCTCCCACCTCGAGCACCGGCACGTTGAGATCGCCGCTCACCGCCTTGAAGGCGGCCTGGGTCTCGACGTTGGCCTGCACGTCGCGCTCGCTGAAGGGCACGCCGCGGGTGGAGAGAAGCTGCCGGCCCTGGGTGCAGGGCTCGCAGTTCGGCGCGACCCACAGCATCACCGGACTCCTCTTCATCGCGGTCTGCGTGGCGAAGGGCAGCGGCTGCTCGTCGGCCGCCTGGCCGAAGCGCTTCTGCGTCGCGCCCTTGGCGTCGCCCGGGGGCGGCGTATCGGTGAAGTGGACCCTGCCGTCCTTGTCCACCCAGCGGTAGAGCGTCGATTGCGCCCCGGCGGCGAGGCTCGCAAGGAGCGTGACGAACGCGAGGGCGCGAACGAGAAGGGTGAGCTGCATGGTTCCTCCGGCTAGGCCGTTTGCGTCATTCCATTATGACGCAGAAGGGCGTCGATCCGAGGCTTGCGCCCGCGAAACGCGACGAAGGATTCGAGCGCCGGACGGCTTCCGCCGGCGGCCAGGACCTCGGCGCGGAAGCGCGCGCCGATCGCCGGGTCGAGGACACCCGCCTCCTCGAAGGCGTCGTAGGCATCCGCCGAGAGCACCTCCGCCCACTTGTAGCTGTAGTAGCCGGCCGCGTAGCCGCCGGCGAACACGTGCGAGAACTGGTTCGGGAAGCGGTTGTATTCGGGCACCGCGTATACCGCGACCTCGCCGCGCACGCCGGCGAGAAGCGCCATCACGTCGCCCCGCGAAGGATCGAACTCGGGCGCGTGCAGGCGCATGTCGAAGAGCGCGAACTCGAGCTGGCGCACGAACCCCATGCCGCTCTGGAAGTTCTTCGCCGCGAGCAGCTTGTCGAAAAGCGCGCGCGGGATGCGATTGCCGCTATCCACGTGCCGCGTCATCGGCGCCACCACGTCCCATTCCCAGCAGAAATTCTCCATGAACTGGCTCGGCAACTCGACCGCGTCCCACTCCACGCCGTTGATGCCGGAGACGCCAAGGTCCTCGACCTGGGTGAGCAGCTGGTGCAGGCCGTGGCCGAACTCGTGGAAGAGCGTATTCACCTCGCCGTGGGTGAATAGCGCGGGCTTGCCCGCGACCGGCGCGGCGAAGTTGCAGGTGAGGAACGCCACCGGCGTCTGCACACCGCGCTCGCTGCGGCGGCGGTTGATGGCATCGTCCATCCACGCGCCGCCACGCTTGTGCTCGCGCGCGTAGAGGTCGAGGTAGAACTGCCCGATGCGGTTGCCGTCACCGTCGGTCAGCTCGAAGAAGCGCGCGTCGGGGTGGTAGAGCTCCGCCGCGGCCGGCCGGATCTGCACCCCGTAGAGGGTCTCCACCACCTTGAAAAGGCCGGCCAGCACCGCGTCCTCGGGGAAGTACTGCTTCACCTCCTGGTCGGAGAATGCGTACTGGCGCTGGCGCAGCTTCTCGCTCGCGTAGGGAACATCCCAGGCGTGCAGCTCGGCGATCTCGAGCTCCTCGCGCGCGAAAGTCCTCAACGCCTCCATGTCGCGCTCGGCGAAGGGGCGGGCTCGCCGCGCCAGATCCTCGAGAAAGTCGAGCACCTCGCGCGGGCTGGCCGCCATTTTGCTCGCGAGCGACACCTCGCCGAACGAGGCGTAGCCGAGGAGCTGGGCCATCTCGCGGCGCAGCTCGAGGATGCGGCGGATATTGGCGTCGTTGTTCCACTCGGGCTTGCCGAACTCCGAGGCGCGCGTCGAATTGGCGTGGTACATGCGCTCGCGCACGCTCGCGTTGTCGGCGTACTGCATCACCGGCATATAGCAGGGGAAGTGGAGCGTGAGCTTCCAGCCTTCCCGCCCGTCCTTCTTCGCCGCGTCGGCAGCGGTGGCGAGCACATCCTCGGGAATGCCGGAGAGCTCGGCGCGATCGGTCACGAAGAGCCCGAAGGCGTTGGTCGCGTCGAGCACGTTGTCCTGGAAGCGGGAGGCGAGGCCCGCCTGCTCTTCCTGGATCGCGAGGAAGCGCGCCTTCTGCGGCGGCGGCAGCTCCGCGCCGCCGAGGCGGAAGTCGCGCAGCTCGTTCGCGATGAGGCGCCTGCGCGCCGCGGGCAGCGAATCGAAGCTCTTCGAAGCGGCGATCGTCTTGAAGGCGGCGTGCAGGCGCTGGTCCTGGCCCTGCTCGCTGAAGTACTGCGTGACCGTCGGCAACGCCGTGTTGTAAGCGTCGCGCATCGCCGGCGAGTTGAGCACCGCGTTCAGGTGCGTGACCTGCGTCCAGGCGCGCGCGAGCCGCTCGTTGGCGTCGTCGAGCGGCGCGACGAACGTGTCCCAGGTGGGCTCGCGCTCGGCGAGCGCCAGGCGCTCGATCGTGGCGCGCCCTTCGGCGATCAGCTGCTCGACGGCGGGTTGGATGTGCTCGGGGCGGACCGTGGCGAAGCGCGGCAGGCCGGAAAAATCGAGGAGGGGGTTAGCCATGAAGAATCACCTAGAGAGAGTGTGTACGGTGCGGCCGCCGACCAGGGTGCGCACCACGCGCCCCACCAGCTCGAGGCCGAGGAACGGCGTGTTCTTGCCCTGGCTCGCGAGCTCCGCGGGGCGCACCTGCCAGGCGCGCTTCGGATCGAACAGGCAGATGTCGGCGGCCGCACCCACGGCGAGCGTGCCGGCCTCGATGCCAAGCACGCGCGCGGCGCGCACCGTGACCGCGGCGAGCGAGTCCACCGGCGCGAGCCCCGATTCGTTGCCCCACTTGAGGGCCAGCGGCAGCAGCAGCTCGAGGCCGGTGGCGCCCGCCTCCGCCTCGCCGAACGGGACCTGCTTGGCGTCGTCGTCATGCGGCGTGTGGTCGGAGCACACCGCGTCGATGGTGCCGTCGGCGAGCCCGCGGCGCAGGCGGTCGCGGTCCGAGGGATCGCGCAGCGGCGGCACGAAGTTGCATTGCGCGTCGAAGTCGCCGATGTCGCGGTCGCACAAATGCAGATGGTGGATGCCCACATCGCAGGTGATCGGCACGCCCCGCGCGCGCGCCGCGGCGACCAGGGCTACGCCCGCACCGGTCGACAGGCGCGCCAGGTGCACGCGAGCGCCGGTGATCGACATCAGCTCGACGAGGGTGCCGATGGCGATGGTCTCGGCGATGGCGGGAATCGCCGGCAGCCCGAGGCGCGTGGCCACTTCGCCCTCGTGCGCGACGCCGCCCTTCGCCAGGTGGCGGTCCTCGGGACGCAGCCAGACGGTGAAGCCGAAAGTCGCGGCGTAGCGCAGCGCCTGCAGCAGGGTGGCGGTGTCCGGCAGCGGCGCATTGCCGTTGAAGAAGCCGACGCAACCCGCCTCTCGCAGCTCCGCCATCTCCGCGAGGCGCTCGCCCTTCAGGCCCACGGTGAGCGCGCCCAGCGGATAGACGCGCGGCCCGTCGAGGCTCTGCGCGCGCCGCGTGAGCATCTCCACCAGGCCCGGCTCATCGAGCGGCGGGTCGGTGTCCGGTGGGCAGGCGAGGGAAGTCACGCCGCCCGCGGCCGCGGCCGCCATTTCCGATTCGAGCGTCGCCTTGTACTCGAAGCCCGGCTCCCGCAGGCGCGCGGAAAGATCCACCAGGCCGGGGCAGGCGATGAGCCCGGCGGCATCGATAGTCTCGTCGACGCGGAAGCCGTCAGGGGCTCGGTCGAGCGCGGCGATGCGGCCGCCGGCGATGAAGATCGCGCCCGGCGAGTCGCGCTTCGAGGCGGGATCGACGATGCGGGCGCTGACGATGGCGACGTTCATGAGAAAACCGGGGTCAGACCCCAATTTCGTGACACAGCGCGGCTCACGGTGGCGACTTCCCGCTTGAATTGGGGTCTGACCCCAACATCGCCATCACGGCCATCCGCACCGCGATGCCGAAGGTCACCTGCGGCAGGATCACGCTCTGCTTTCCATCCGCGACGGACGAATCGATCTCGACGCCGCGGTTCATCGGCCCCGGGTGCATCACGATCGCGTCCGGCTTGGCGCGCGCGAGCTTCTCGGCGGTGAGCCCGTAGAGCTGAAAATATTCATGCTCGCTCGGCAGCAGCGCGCCCTGCA
>JBKJTM010000081.1:0-5071 GCA_046590805.1 Usitatibacter sp. | reverse complement strand
CCTGAGCGGAAGCTTCGAGGGCAGCTTCGTGGCCACCGGGTTGGCGGCGGCGATCCTCGGCTACGGCATCTCGGACATGACTTCGTCCAATTTCCAGCATTGGCACTTCATCAGCGGTATCGCCGCCTTCGCCGGGATTCGCCAGAACGCCGCCGCGCCGTTCTGCCGCACGCCGGCGAACGCGGCGATGCCGGTGATGAAGTGCCAGTGCGCGAAATTGGACGAGGTCAGGTCCGAGATGCCGTAGCCGAGGATCGCCGCCCCCAACCCGGTGCCCACGAAGCTGCCCTCGAAGCTTCCGCTCAGGTTCGTATTGGTGGTCGAAGTCTGTCCCGCCGCGTTGGTGATCACCAGGCGGTCGCCGGTCGACGCGAAGAACGCGTTGAGCGAGATCGGCACGTTGTCGGCCGTCATCTGCCAGCTGCCGCCGGGGATGCTGCCCGCGCTCGGCATGGTGATGCCCGCCTGGAACGCCATCGTGCGATTGGTGAAGTTCACGTTGATGATCGCCTGGCCGATGGTGCCGAGGACGTTGTTCTGGTTGGTGGGCGTCGTCGCGCCGACCATGTTGTACGTCGCCACGCCCGTGAGGACATCGCTCAGGAAGGCGGGGTAGCCCGACGGCGCCATGATCCAGTGGACACTGCCCGGCGCGCGCGTCTCCGAGCCCGTTCCGAAGTAGCCGAGGCTCGCGTTCTCCCAGCGGCCGAAGAGGATGTTGGAGCCGTCCACCACCAGGGTGGTGCCTTCCCGCAGTACGCCGCCGGTGATGATCGGCGCGATGCCACTCTGGCCGCTCGCGTAGGCGCGATAGCCGCGCAAGTCGTTTCCGGAGAGCGTCACGTCGCCGCGCACGGCCTGGCCGAGAAAAGCAGCGCCGTTGGCGATGATCACGTCGTGCAGCGCGATTGGATCGCCCGCCAGGTTGCCGCTGGCGTCGATGGTGGGGAACGCCGGCGTGGTCGGCGAGCCGGTCGTGTTGGTGGTCGGCGCGGCCGGGATCACCGGCGTGTCACCCGGCGCGAAGTTGCGCGTCTCGCCGGCGGAGGCCGCGGACGTGGTCGCGGGCGCATCCGTGGGCTTCGCCGCGCCCGTCATGTTGGTGGCGCTGTCCGAGATGAAGGTGGGAGTCGGGATGTAGCGCGGCGGCTGGTTGCCGGCGACGAGCGCCGTCTGGCCGGGGCCGGTGATGACGGTCTGAGCGCCACCCTGCTGGGCCGGCAGCCCGCTCGCCACGCCCTGGGGGATGTTGGTGATGGAGTGCGCGCCCTCGATGGTGTGATTCACGGTGAGCGAACCCTCGACCGCCTGGCCACCGGTGACGCTCGCATCGCACTCCTCGCGGTCGCAGGCGTAGAGGATGTTGCCCGAGCCGCGGATGCCGACGGTCGCCACGCGCGTCTTCATCACGAACTTGTCGCGGTTGGTCTGCGCGAGTGCGCCGGTGAAGGTGCGCAGCGTGCCTTTCAGCAGGTTGAGGATGCCGCCCTGCTCGCCTTGCGCGGTCTGCGAATACTGCTCGATCACGAACTCGGTCTTGGGACGCAGCGACAGGCGCGCGTTATCGATCATGGTGAGCTGCACCATCCCGTCCGGGCCGGTGGCAACGCGGTCGCCCGCATCGACCGCGGTGCCGCGCGCCGGCTTCGAGCGCTGGCCATTCGCCTTCACCAGGGTCACGTCGCCCACCACGAAGGTGAACTCGCCGCTTTTGGCGTGGACCGCGGCGGGAACCGCCCCGGCAAGGGCGAGGGCGAGGCAGCGCGTCAGCAGCTTGGGGATGGGGCGGTTCATAGCATTCTCCGGAGTCAGCCCATGTCGCAACGGATGGTCGAGCTGACCTCGTGGCGGTTGAAGTCGAATATATCGATGTTGGATCGATTGACCGAATAGGCGTATTGCAAGCGTAAGTTGCAGCGCTCGCGGAACTGCCACAGCGTGCCGAGGCTCACTTCGCCGTAAGTGTCACGCCCGTTCTGCACCTGGGTGGAGCGCGCGAACTCGTCGCGGTCGCGGCGGTGCACGAGGCCCAGGCCGTTGAAGAGCTGCAGCTTGGGGGTGAGCGAGTACTGGACGTAGCTGCGCACGCCGCCGAGGGTCTTCCCCTTGCTGGTGCCGTCGGCGAACTCGTTGGGGGCGCGGTCGAAGCTGGCGAAGCCGATGAGGTAGAGGAGCGGCGCGCCCTTGCGGTCGAAGCTCCGCAGCCACGAGGCGGAGACGAACGCCTGGTCGAAGTCCTCGATCTCGTTCTTCGGGAACGTCACCCGGTTCAGCTGCATGCCAAGGCCGAGCTGGGTCTTCGAATCGAGCGCCCTCCGGTAATCGACGCCGACCCCCGCCGAGCGGCGGTCGTTGGTCGGCTTGGGGTCCCCGGGCGCGGCGCCCTCCTGCATGAACGCGAGATACGAGGCAGTCGCGCGCACCTGGTTGGCGCCGGCGGTGTACCCCCCGCCGGCCCGCAGCTCGCCGGTCACGGAGTTGAAGTCGTTTTCCTTGCGGTAGGCGCGACCCTTGGCATCGCCGCCGGCAAACACGCTCCAGCCGTTGGCGAAGGGCTTGGAGTACTCGCCGCCGATCCCGCCCTGCGCGAACGGCGCCGAGCGCTTGACCGAGTTGCCCGTGGCTTCGATCCCCTGCAGGTTGAACGCCTGCTGCGCGGCGGCGCCGAAGTCCACCGGCACGCCGGTGATGTTGGAGTCGTAGCCGCTGCCGAGCTCGCCGTAGAACGCCCAGCCGGACTGCGCCTGGCGCTTGCGCTGCTGGATGGCGTCGAGATAGCGGCTGATGGCCTGCAGCGCCGCCGGGGGCGGGTTCGAGGTGCGCAGCTTCACGAAGGCGGCCTCGGCGAGGTCCAGCGACCCGGCGGCGTAGTACGCCCGCGCGAGGTCCATCTGCGCCCCGGCATGGTTCGGGATCAGCGCCAGCACGCGCTCGAAGGCGATGATCGCCTCGTCGTTGCGCCCGCTGTCGAGCGCCGCCACACCGAGGAGGTAGTCGAACTCCGGCATGCCGGTCAACTTGTCCTGCAGGGGCGCAAGCTCGGCATACGCCTGCTTCGCGTTGCCGCCGGCGATCAGCGTGCGTGCGCGCTCGAGGACCTGCGGATCGGCAAGGGCCTGCATCGAGGACCACAGGAACACGAGAGCGACGACCGCGCGGCCTCCTGGCCGAGCGCGTTGGTTCGTCATGGATTTTCCTTGTTCTTTTGGCAGGACGCCGATCACTCTCGGGTAGCGGCTCGAAACCGCTTTATCGGCTGTGAAGGATGTTAGTCCTCTTGACCGTGCCAGGCAATGAAACAGGCATAATCCGGAGGCATGAACGACCGCGTCTCCGAGCCCGTCCTGCAGTGCGAAATCGAGGATGGGGTCGCCCTCCTCACGCTAAACCGCGCGCGCCAGTACAACGCCCTTTCCTCGGCGCTGCTGGCCGCATTGCACTCGCGACTCGATGCCCTTGCCGCGGACGAATCGGTGCGGGTGGTGATGCTGACCGGCAACGGCGGCGCGTTCTGCTCCGGGCACGACCTGAAGGAGATGCGCGCCATGGGCTCCCTGGAGGAAATCAGGGCGCTCTTCGACTCGTGCAGCGCGATGATGAAGAAGCTGATCGCGATGCCGCAGCCGGTGATCGCGGTGGTGAACGGACTCGCGACCGCGGCCGGCTGCCAGCTGGTGGCGCAGTGCGATCTCGCCGTCGCCGCGCGGCATGCGAGATTCGCCGCGTCGGGAATCAACCTGGGCTTGTTCTGCTCCACGCCCGCGGTGTCGCTGTCGCGCAACCTCGGCCGCAAGCATGCCGCCGAGATGCTCTTCACCGGCGAGTTCATCGACGCCGAGACCGCGCTCGATTGGGGGCTGCTGAACCGGGTGGCGCCCGACGACCGGCTGATGGAGACCGCGCACGCGCTCGCCAACAACCTCAAGTCGAAGCCGCGCGAGGCGCTCGCGCTCGGCAAGGCCCTGTTCTACCGCCAGCTCGAGGCGGGGATCGCGGATGCCTACACCGATGCCTCCGCCACCATCGCGGGCAACATGGACACCGACCTCGCACGCGAAGGGGTGGACGCGTTCTTCGACAAGCGAACGCCGCGCTGGAAACCCTGAGGGTGGATCCATCGCGCGAGCATAGTGCCCGGCGTCGCTGCGCGATTACCGCTTTGTACCCACCGCTTTAGCTGAATATTCTGCAAAACAACCCGTTGCACCTGTAACCCGGCCGCTCACCAGGCGCGGCCACGGTCCTTGAGCATCTCGCGTGCGGCGTTGTGGCCGGGGATGCCGGTCACGCCGCCGCCAGGGTGGGCGCCGGCGCCACACAGGTACATCCCCTTCAACGGCATCCGCTAGTCGCCGTGTCCCAGCACCGGGCGGGCGCTGAGGAGCTGGTTGAGCGTGAGCTTGCCGTGGAAGATGTCGCCGCCCACCAGCCCGAACTCCCTTTCAAGGTCCACCGGCGAAAGCACGCGCCGGCCGAGGATCGAATCCCTGAAGTTGGGCGCGGAGCGGGTCACCTGATCGACGATCGCGTCGGCGGCGGTCTCGCGCTCGTCCTCCCAGCGCCGCCCGTCGGGCAGGCGGTAGCGGAAGTGCTGGCAGAAGAGGCTCGCCACGTGCCTCCCGGGGGGCGCGAGGCTGTCGTCGACGGTGCTGGGGATCAGGATCTCGACGATCGGCTCCGCCGACCAGCCCCGCTCGCGCGCGCTCGTGTGCGCCCGGTCCATGAAGGCGAGCGAGGGCGCCATGATGATTCCGGAGCTGTGGTGCGGCTGCGCGTGCTTGCCCGGCAGCGAGGAGAAATCGGGAAGCTCGGATAACGCCACGTTCATCCGGAAAGTGGCGGACTCGCTCTGGTAGGCGGAGAACGGCTCGCGCCAGGCGCCCTCCTCGCCCAGCAGCGTGAGCAGCGCCTTCGGATGGGCGTTCGACGCCACGCAGCGCGCCTCGATTTCGGTGCCGTCTTCCAGCACCACGCCGCGCGCGCGGCCCTGCGCCGCGAGGATGCGCGCCACGCCCCGGCCGGTGCGGATCTCGACCCCGCGGGCTTCGGCCTCGCGCCGCATCGCGTCGGT
>JBKJTM010000001.1:0-2636 GCA_046590805.1 Usitatibacter sp. | reverse complement strand
CCGGCGTTGAACCCGAACCAGCCGAACCACAGCAGCGCCGCGCCGATCATGGTCATCGGCACGTTGTGCGGCGTGAGCGCTTCCTTGCCCCAGCCGATGCGCTTGCCGATCACGTAGGCGCCGACCAGGCCTGCGACACCGGCATTGATATGCACCACGGTGCCGCCCGCGAAGTCGAGCGCGCCCCACTGCCAGATGAGGCCGGCCTTGGCGTTCTGTGCATCCACGACGCTTGCCGCCGTATAGGCATCCGGGCCGGGCCAGAACCACACCATGTGCGCGATCGGTGCGTACGCGAACGTGAACCAGAGGACGATGAAAAGCAGCACGGCGCTGAACTTGGCGCGCTCGGCGAAGGCGCCGAGGATCAGGCAGCAGGTGATCGCCGCGAACGTAGCCTGGAACGCGACGAACAGCAACTCCGGGATGACGACGCCCTTGCTGAAGGTCGCCGCCATCGCGAACTCACCCTTGGCCGAGTCGAAGGTGCCCTTCAGGAACAGCCGGTCGAGGCCGCCGACATACGCATTGCCCTCGGTGAACGCGAGGCTGTAGCCATAGACGCACCACAGCACCGTGATCAGGGAGAACACCACGAAGACCTGCATCAGCATCGACAGCATGTTCTTCGAGCGGACCATGCCGCCATAGAAGAGCGCCAGCGCCGGGACGCTCATCAGCAGCACGAGCGCGGTGCAGACGAGCAGGAAGGCGACGTCGCCCTTGTTGGGCGTCGGTGCCGGCGCCGCGGCGGCAGGAGTCGCGGCTGCAGGCGTGGCGGCGGCCGCAGCGGGTGCTTCTGCCGGCGCGGGAGCTGCGGACGTGGCGGGCGGAGTCGCCGGAGCCTGGGCGGCCGCCATGCCGCCCAAGGCGAGCAGCGCGGCGGTTGCCACCAAAGTCAGGAAGCGTTTCATTTCTGTTTCCCCTTGTTCAAAGTGCGTCCGCGCCGGTCTCGCGGGTGCGGATGCGGACGACCTGCTCCAACTCGAAGACGAAGATCTTCCCGTCGCCGATCTTGCCGGTGTTGGCGCTCTTCTCGATCGCCTCGATGACCTGCTCGAGCATCTCGGACTTGATCGCGGCTTCCACCTTGACCTTCGGCAGGAAGTCCACCACGTACTCGGCGCCCCGGTAGAGCTCGGTGTGCCCCTTCTGCCGCCCGAAGCCCTTCACTTCGGTGACCGTGATGCCCTGCACGCCGATCGCCGAGAGCGCTTCGCGCACCTCGTCCAGCTTGAACGGCTTGATGACGGCCGTGACGAGCTTCATGTCTTCTCCCCTTTCGCGGTGCGCATCAGAACGCGTAGGCTACGAAGCCGACCAGCCTGCCCTTGGTCCATTCCTTGCCGAGGAACGTGAAGTACTGCGCGTCGGCGTTGGTGTCCTTGTAATACCCGCCCGCCGCCCAGCCATTGCCGATGTCGTAGGTGGCGCCGAGCTTCCACACGGTGTAGTCGAAGTTGCTGTTGTCGAACCCCGACTGCGAGCCCTTGTAGCGCTGGTGCCCAAGCACGCCGTTCAAGGTGATCTTCGGCGTGATCGGGTGGTTCACGGCAAGCTCGAGGTAGTCGCTGCCCTTG
The DNA here is from genome assembly GCA_046590805.1 of Usitatibacter sp. GTDB lineage: Bacteria > Pseudomonadota > Gammaproteobacteria > Burkholderiales > Usitatibacteraceae > Usitatibacter. The sequence continues at coordinate 1,056 of JBKJTM010000001.1, read as the reverse complement.
CTGCCGATGACGCCGAAGATCTCGCTTACGCCATAGGAGTACTTGAGGGTGGCGGGCCCGAAGGAGACGCCGACATAGACCTCGTCGGTGTTCGGCTTGAGGAAGGCGCCGGATACGCCGTTCGAGCCGGGGTACTCATAGCGCAGGTAGCCCACGTCGAGCGTCGCGCCTTCGGCGAAGCCCCACTTGTAGCCGCCGTAGATGTCGAGCTCGACCTTGCCGTCGATCGGCGTGCCCAGGACCTGACCCGTGTCCTTCAGCCACTTGATGTTGGTGAGGAAGGCGCCCGCGTAGAACCCGCTCGCGTGCGCGTAGTCGAGCGTCAGCTGCAATGCGGGCTTTTCCGAGGTCTGCGACTGGCCGCGGTACTCGTACTCGCTGTACACGGCGACCTTGCCGGTGAAGGTGTGCGGGCTCTCGGGTGCGGCGGTGGCTTGCGCCAGAACGAGTCCGGGGACCATCGTGGTGGCGGCCAGAAGGAGGGCTTGGGGCAGCTTTGTCATCGTTGATATCCTTTGGTGTAGGGAATTGCAGCGTCGCAGCCCGAGTAGCATCAAACATGCCATCGGCAAGTGCTTGATTCAAAAGCGCGTGTTTGGAGGCACCCCGCTGCGTGCACAAAGGATGTGCACGCAGGCCGGGCCGCGTGCCAGATCGGTGCGTAGTCCGATCAAGTCAACCGGAGCCCTTTCGGGGATTGAAATGAAAGAGAAACTGCTGGGAGAACTGAGCGCGCGGCTGGCGGCCCTGGCCGCCGACAACCCCGCCAAGGACCTGGAGAAGAACATCCGCGGGATGCTGGCGGGCGCCTTCACGCGTCTCGAGCTGGTGAGCCGCGAGGAATTCGACATCCAGTCACAGGTGCTCGCGCGTGCGCGCGAGAAGGTCGCGGCGCTGGAAAAGCGTGTGGCCGAGCTCGAGGCGCGCGGGGTGTCGTCAGAGTCCCGCTGACAGCAGGGTCAGGGATACCAGAAGACGATCTTCAGGGCGGACGGTTTGGCCAACGGCCCGCACAAGCTGATGATCGAGGTGATCTCGAACGACGGTTCCTACGTC
>JBKJTM010000470.1:0-5908 GCA_046590805.1 Usitatibacter sp. | reverse complement strand
TCATGGAATCCGCAGCGGGGGTCCCAAACTTGTTGGGGTCGGTTATCGAAAGATGAGGCGGAGGGTGTCCCATCCCCGGGAAAGGAATCCGGCGACCGGGACTTCCTCGAGGACGATGACGGGGACTTCGGCGATCTGCGCGTTGTCGCGCATGAGCTTCATTATCCCCGCTTTCTGCCCCGCGGCAAGCGGCGCCACCAGCGGTTGGCGCGTCTCGAGAACGGCGGTGAGGCCGCCGAAGCGGTCGCGCGGCAGGGTGAGCCAGACGTCGCGCGCGAAGCCGAGCGGCACGCCCGCCCGCGTCCCCTTGAAGACCGCGGGATTGGAGACCGTGTCGCCCTTGCGATAGAGCCGGCGCGTGTCGTAGGCGAGGAAGCCGAAGTTGAGCAGCTTCTGCGTCTCGGAAGTCCGCATCGCGTCCGATTGCGTGCCGAGCACTACCGAGACCAGGCGCCGCTCGCCGCGGCGCGCGGCGGCCAGCAGGCAATACCCCGCGCTCTCGGTGAACCCGGTCTTCATGCCGTCCACGGTGGTGTCGGTCCACAGCAGCCGGTTGCGGTTCGCCTGCGTGATCTTGCCGTAGGTGAACTCCTTCTCCGAGTAGAGGCGATAGTGCTCGGGGAAGTCCTCGATCACTCGCGTGGCGAGCGTGGCCAGATCGCGCGCCGAGGCATGGTGGCCGGGGGCCGGGAAGCCCGTGGGGTTGGCGAAAGCGGTATTGGCGAGGCCCATGCGCTTCGCCTGCGCGTTCATCTGCGCGACGAATGCCTCCTCGCTGCCCGCGACCGCGTCGGCGAGCGCGAGCGCCGCATCGTTGGCGGACTGCACGATCATCCCGCGGAGCAGGTCGATCACGGTCGCCGTCTTGCCGGGCACGAGGAACATGCGTGCGCCGCCCACGCGCGCGGCCTTCTCCGAGACCGGCACCGCCTTCGCGAGCTCCAATTGCCCGGCGCGGATCGCGCCGAACACCAGGTACGCGGTCATCACCTTGGTGAGCGAGGCCGGGTCGAAGCGCTCGTCCTCGGCGCCGGCGGCGAGGGTATGGCCGCTCAGCGTATCCACCAGGATGAAGGCCTTGGCGGCGATCGGCGGCGGCGTGACCGGCTGCGCCACGGCAAGCGCCGATGCCAGCAGAAGGGTTGTCATTCCCGTCAGGACGGGCGCCCATGCTTTGACCATCAACGCGTCATCACCACCGGCGCCACGCCGAGCGAGCGGCGCACCTTGTCGCCGATCGCCGCGGCTTCGTCGGCATTGGCGTATGGACCGAGGCGCACGCGATGCATGCCCTCGCGCGTGGAGATCGAGATCGGCTCGAGGAGCCACGTCAGGTCCCTCGCCACCTTGGCGCGGAAGCTCTCCGCGGTATCGGCGCTCGCGAAGGCGCCCAGTTGCAGCCAGAGCCCGGCGGGCTCGCGCGCCACCAGCGGCGTCTCGACGCCCGCGGTAGCCGCGGGCGGCGGCAGCGGCCGCGCGGCGGCGTCGCTCGCCCCCGGGCCGGGGATGATGCGCTCGACATCCACCAGCCCGCTGCCGGAGTTGACGATGCCGATGCGCGCGGCCGCGGCATAGGAAAGGTCGATGATGCGGTCGGCGTGGAACGGGCCGCGGTCGTTCACGCGCACCACCACCGATTGGCCGTTCCTCACGTTGGTGACGCGCGCGAAGCTCGGAATCGGCAGCGTCTTGTGCGCGGCCGTCATCGCGAACATGTCGTAGGTCTCGCCCGAGGCGGTCTTCTGCCCGTGGAACTTGCGCCCGTACCACGAGGCCAAGCCGCGCTCGCGGGTCGGCTGCCTGTTCACCACCGGCACGTAGGTCTGGCCGAACACCGTGTACGGCCGGTTGGCGAAGCGGTGGAACGGCTCGTCGCGCGGCTCCGCGTCGGGCACGCGCGCGAGATCCTCGGGAATCCTTTCCGGCGGGCCGTCGTCCTTGTAGTACTTGCCGGACGCGGGCGCCGGCGCCTTGGAGAACATGCCGCACGCCGACACGGTCACCGCGACCAGCAACGCCACGATGATCCTGGCCTCGCCCCTCGTTCCTCGTCCCTCGTCCCGGGTCGTCAACTGGACACCAGCTGCTTGCGGGTGGCGATCGACATCAGGATTCCCATGCCCGCGAGGATCGAGAGCAGCGCCGTGCCGCCGTAGCTGATCATCGGCAGGGGCACGCCGACCACCGGCAGGATGCCGCTCACCATGCCCATGTTGACGAAGGCGTAGGTGAAGAAGGAGAGCGTGATCGCGCCCGCGGTGAGACGGGCGAACACCGTGGAGGCGTTGGCGGCGATCATCAGCCCGCGCCCGATGATGAGGAGGTAGAGCGCCACCAGGATCAGGTTGCCGATGAGGCCGAACTCCTCGCCATAGACGGCGAGGATGAAATCGGTGGAGCGCTCGGGCACGAAGTCGAGCTGCGCCTGGGTGCCGTTCAGCCACCCCTTGCCGAGGAGCCCCCCGGAGCCGATCGCGATGGTGGCCTGGATGATGTGGTAGCCCGCCCCCAGCGGATCGGTGGTGGGATCGAGCAGCGTGAGGATCCGCTGGCGCTGGTAGTCGTGCAACATCGACCACAGGAAGGGCAGGCTCGCCGCGACCGCGACCGCGACCGAGATGATGATCTTCCACGACAGGCCGGCGAGGAAGATCACGAAGAAGCCCGCGGCGAAGATCAGCATCGCCGTGCCCAGGTCGGGCTGGCGCAGCACCAGGCCGAAGGGCAGCGCGAGCAGCAGGCCCGCGACCGCGTAGTCGCGCAGCTCGAGGCCCTCCTCGCGGCGGTGGAAATACCAGGCGAGCGCGAGCGGCACGGCGAGCTTCATGATCTCGGAGGGCTGGATGGTGGTGAAGCCGAGGTTCAGCCAGCGGCGCGCGCCGTTGCGAATCTCGCCGAAGAGCGCCACGCCGATGAGGAGCGCGAGTCCCCACACGTAGACCGGGAGCGCGAGGCGCATGAGGAGCTGCGGGTGCACGTGGGCGAGGATCCACATCGCCGCGAGCGCCACGCCCAGGTTGCGGAACTGGCCCGCGAGGCGCTCCCACGAGCCGCCGCCGGAGGCGGAATACACGACGGTGATGCCGAGCGCGATGGTGAGCGCGAGCGCCGCCATCAGGGGGCCGTCGATGCGCCGCGTGATGAAGTCGAAGATGCGCCCGATCATGAGTCGGGATCCAGCTTCTGGCGCGCCGGATTCCTCTTGCCCAGCAGGAAGAAGTCGAACACCTCGCGCGCGATCGGGGCCGCGGTGCCGCTGCCGCTGCCGCCGTTCTCCACCAGCAGCGCCAGCGCGAGCTTGGGCGCCTCGGCCGGGGCGAAGGCGATGAAGAGCGCGTGGTCGCGATGCTCCTCGCGCAGCTTGCTGGCGTCGTACTTCTCGCCCTGCTTCATGCCGATCACCTGCGCGGTGCCGGTCTTTCCGGCCATGGTGTAGCCGGCGTTCAGGCCCGCCTTCACCGCGGTGCCGCCGGGGCTCGTGACCCCGACCATCGCCGCCTTGATGAGCGCGAGGTGCTCGGGCTTCATCGCCACCGGCGCCCCGAACTGGTGGTCGAGCGCGCGCACCTCGTTGGTACGCGCGTTCTTCACCGACTTGAGAAGCCGCGGGTACACCGGCGTGCCGCCGTTGGCGAGGGTGGCGGTGGCGGCGGCGAGCTGCAGCGGCGTCGCGAGCATGTAGCCCTGGCCGATGCCCACGCTCACCGTGTCGCCCACGTACCACTTCTGCTTGAAGCGGGCCTGCTTCCATTCCTGCGAAGGCGCGATGCCCTGCAGCTCGCCCTCGATGTCGATGCCGGTGCGGCTGCCGAAGCCGAAGCGGGTGAGGTAGTTGTGGATCGCGTCGATCCCCAGGTCGACGGCGAGCCCGTAGTAGTAGGTGTCGCACGACTGCACTATGGAACGGTGCATGTTGACCACGCCATGGCCCTCCTTCTTCCAGTCGCGGTAGCGGTGCGCCACGCCCGCGAGCGTGAAGTAGCCCGGGTCGGAGATCGAGAACTCGGGGGTGCGCTTCCTGTACTCGAGCGCCGCCAGCGCCATGAAGGGCTTGATGGTCGAGCCCGGCGGGTACTGGCCGCGCAGCGCCCGGTTGTTGAGCGGCTTGTCGGGCGAGTTGTTGAGCGCATCCCAGTTCTGCGGATCGATGCCGTCGACGAAGAGGTTGGGATCGAAGCCGGGCTTCGACACCAGCGCCAGCACCTCGCCGGTCGCCGGGTCGAGCGCCACCAGCGCGCCGCGATACTCCTGGAAGGCTTCCTCGGCCACCTTCTGCAACTGCAGATCGAGCGTCACCGTGAGGTTGTTGCCCGAGAGCGGCTCGCTCCTCGCCAGCGCGCGGATGGCGCGCCCGCCGGCGTCGACCTCCACCTGCTCGGAGCCGGTCACGCCGTGCAGCTCCTTCTCGTAGGCGCCCTCGATGCCCAGCTTGCCGATGTGGTCGGTGCCCTTGTAGTTCGTCGTGAGCCCGGCCGCCTCGATGCGCTTCACGTCGGCGTCGTTGATGCGGCCGATGTAGCCGATCGCGTGGGAGGCGATTTCCCCCTGCGGATAGGAGCGGAAGAGCCGCGCCTTGATCTCGAATCCGGGGAAGCGGTAGCGGTTCACCGCGAAGCGCGCCACCTCCTCCTCGGTCAAGCGGGTGCGGATCGGCAGGCTCTCGAAGTTCTTGCTCTCCTCCTGCAGGCGCTTGAAGCGGCGCCGGTCGCGGGGCGAGATCTCCATCACCGTCGCGAGCTCGTCGATGGCGCGCTCGACGTTCGCCACCTTGCTGGGCGTGATCTCGAGCGTGTAGGCGGAATAGTTGGCGGCCAGCACCTCGCCGCGGCGATCGAGGATCAGCCCCCGATTGGGCACCACCGGCACCAGCGAGATGCGGTTGGCCTCGGCGAGCGTGTGGTAGTGCTGCTGCTGCACGACCTGCAGCCAGGTGAAGCGCCCGACCAGGATGCCGAAGCCGGCGAGCATCAGGAGGCCGGCCAGCAGCAGCCGGTTGCGGAACACGGTGAGCTCGCGCTGCTGGTCGCGCAGCGCCTGGCCGAGCATCACGGCGAGGAGCTCCGGCGGCTGCGGCGCGCGAGCGGCGAGTAGAGGATCCAGCTCACCGGCGCCCAGAGAAGCCCGGTGAGCGCCGGCGAGAGCACGTAGAGGAACCCGGGAAACTCGGCGCCCAGCAGCAGGTTGAGGACCAGCAGCGCCGCGGCCGCCATGAAGGTGAGCCCGAGCAGGTGCAGCGTCTGCTCGGGTATCAGGAAGGACAGGATGCGCACCCGCAGCACCTGCGCGCCGAAGACCGCGATCACGTAGGAAAGCGCGTGCTGGCCGAGCAGCATCGAGTCGCTCACGTCCATCAGCAGGCCCAGGGTGAACGCCATGCCCTGCCCGATGGCGCGCGGCTCGTGAATCGCCCAGAAGAGCAGCACGATCAGCATGAAGTCGGGCCGCGCGAGCAGCCAGTTGCCCGACCACGGCAGCACCGCGAGCGCATACGCCGCGAGCAGCGAGAAGAACATGAGGCCCACGCCCGCGGGCAGCTTCATCACGTCGCGCGCGACAGGGGTGAGGTCAGCGGGGCGCATTGGGAGGCACCGAAGGGCTGTCGCGCTCGCGGCGCGCGCGCGCGCGCGTCTTGCCGGGCTTCATCTCCTCGGCCTTGGTCTCGGGCCGCGGCAAGCTTGCCGAGGGCGCGGGCAGCACCAGCACGAAGCGGTGGTTCTCGACCCCGGCCGCGGGCTTGGCGACGATCTTGGCGAACACGTAGGCCGCGTTCTTCTCCACGCTGGTGACCTGCGCCACCAGCAGCCCTGGCGGGTAGGTGGCGTCGATGCCCGAGGTGACGAAGATGTCGCCGTTCTCGATGTCCGCGGAGACCGGCATGAAGGGCACGTCGATGGAGCCGTCCTTGCCG
>JBKJTM010000383.1:0-4759 GCA_046590805.1 Usitatibacter sp. | reverse complement strand
GCCGGTTTCCTGCTCGATGAAGGTTGTACGCCAGCTCAAGTGGACAAGGCGATCGAGAAGTTCGGTTTTGCGATGGGCCCGTTCCGCATGAGCGACCTCGCCGGCAACGACATCGGCTGGGCGATCCGCAAGCGCCGCTATGTCGAGAAGCCGCACATGGCGTACTCGCGCATCGCCGACCGGCTATGCGAGATGGGGCGTTTCGGGCAGAAGACCGGCGCGGGCTGGTACCGCTACGAGCCGGGCGGCCGCGAGGCGCTACCCGATGCCGCCGTCGACGCGATGATCGCCGCCTACCGCAAGGAGAAGGGCATCACGCCGCGGGCGGTGAGCGACGCGGAGATCGTCGATCGCTGCGTCTACGCCCTCACCAACGAGGGCGCGCGCATTCTCGAGGAAGGGATCGCGGCGCGCGCCTCCGACATCGACATGGTGTATCTCACCGGCTACGGGTTTCCTCGCCATCGCGGCGGGCCGATGCTGCATGCGGACCTGGCAAGCCTGGCCGAAGTCTCGACGAAGCTCGATGGCTTCTCGCAAGCCGGCGCGGGCGACGCGTCGTTCTGGAAACCGGCGCCGCTGCTGGCGCGGCTCGCGGCCGACGGCAAGACCTTCAACGGATAACGCAATGGACACTCCGCGCACCTACGGCGAGGTCGAGGGCTTCATCGACATGCTGCTCGCGGCGTGTGGGGACGCCTCGATGAACGAGACGCTCGAGATGCTGCTGTCCCAGCCCGACCACAAGCGCCGCGCGATGGTGGCGAAGATCCTCGAGCGCCTGCGCGCGCGCAAGGCGCCGCAGAAGCTCATCGAAGCGTTGGCGTGCCTGCTGGACGACGGGATCGCCGAGCGCGCGTACGAGGCCATCCACAGCTGCCAGCGAAAGCCGGGATAGCCAGGAGACGCCGGCTAGCCCTTCGGGCCCCCGCGCTTCTTCGGGGCTTCGAGGACGTTGCCACCTTCGGCTTCCCAGCTCTCCTTCGCGGCCTTTTCCGTGATCACGGCGGCAGGCGGGGCCTTCGCCTTGCCGCGTGGCGGCGTGCCCTTGGCGGCGCCGATGGGCGACAGGTAGCGCTTGGCAAACGGTATTCCCGTCATCTTCAACGTCTTCTCCAGTTTCCGGACTTGATCTAGCGCGAGGCTAGCCCCGGCCGAGCGCCTCGTCTGTACGCTGCCGTACTCACTGGCACCCAAACCCGCGGACGTGGTGCCCGACCTAGTCGTCATAGTCATCGCGGCCATCCCTTCGGCGGTCGCGCCTCCTCTCCCGGCGATCGGGCGGGCGGAAAACCTCCTCGTCGGGCGCGAGCTGCGGGCGATCGCGCTGCCAGCTCGGGCGCTGCGGGCCCGACCTCCGATCGAACAGGTTGTCGAGCCAGCCCCCGAACCTTTCGAGGATCGGCTCGGCGCGACGCTCGGGCGGCGCGGCCCGCCGCACCGGCGGCGCCTGGATCAGCCGCGCGCCGATGACCTGCCGGAAGAAATCACCGACCACGTAGAGCGCGTTGTGCGCGCCCTGCCCCCAATGGCTGCTGCGCATCGTGACGCGGTTGTCGTTGAATCCCACCCACGCGCCGCCGACCAGCTGCTGGTGCATGAGGATGAACCAGCCGTCGGTGTTGTCCTGGGTGGTCCCGGTCTTGCCGGCGACATCGGCCTCGATGCCGAACATGCGGCGAATGCCCGTGCCGGTGCCCTCGTCCACCACGCCGCGCATGATGTCGAGGAGGAGCTTCGCGATCCCGGCCGGCAGGGCCGGTTCCGCTGTCGCCGCGAACTCCTCGAGCACATTGCCGTTGCCGTCCTCGATCCGCGTCACCAGGATCGGCTCGATGTAATTGCCGCCGTTGGCGATGGTCGCGTAACCCGACACCATCTCGCTCAGGGTCACCGGGCTGGTACCGAGCGCGAGCGAGGGCACCGCCTGCAGCTTGCTCTGCCGCACGCCCATGTCGCGCGCGAGCGCCGCGACCTTCGCGGGCCCGACTTTCTGCATCACCTGCGCGGTGATCGTGTTGCGCGAGCGCACCAGCCCGTCGCGCAGCGTCATCGGCTCGCCGCTCGGCGCGTCACCGTCGGCGGGCCGCCACACCGCGCCGCCGCCCAGGGAAATCTCGACCGCTTTGTCGTAGAACGTCGCGGCCGGGCTCATCCCCTGCTGCAGCGCAGCGGCATAGACGAACGGCTTGAAGGTGGAACCCGGCTGGCGCTGTGCCCTGATCACGTGGTCGAACTGGTCCGCCTTGAAATCGCGGCTGCCCACCCAGGCCTTCACGTGACCGTCGCGGGGGTCGAGCGCCATGAAGCCCGCCTGCAGCCTCGTCTTCTCCTCGCGCAGCGCATTCATGAACTTCACGTCCGCGCGGAAGCGCGCGAGGCGCTCCGCCTCGGTCCCGTCGTCGTCCGCGCGCCATGCCGCCGACTCCTGGATGAAGGTGTCGACCAGCGCCGGGTTGGCCTTCCAGAAATGGGCGAAAGGCACCACCCGCGGCCGGCGCTGCGAATAGGCGCCGATCTCCGTGGACAGCAGGCTCGCCGACGGCGTCGCCCATTCGACGTCCGCCACCGCCTGCAGCGCGTCCATCTGTCGCGCCACCGCGCGATTGGCGAGATCCTGCAGGCGCGAATCGATCGTGGTGAAAACCACGAGGCCGTCCACGTAGATGTTGTAGCCGTTGCGGTCAGCCCAGCCGATTAGCCACTTGCGCAGGTGCTCGGCGAAGTGCGGCGCGGGGCCGATGGCGTCGGTCTGCCGCTGGAAGGCGAGGCGCAACGGACGCTTGCGGAGCGTCTCGAGGCTGGCGGGCGGGACCTTGCCGCGCAGCGCCATCTGCGACAACACCACGTTGCGCCGCGCCACCGCCCGTTCCGGATTGAGCACCGGGTTGTAGTAGCTGGGCCCCTTCAACATGGCGATCAGGGTCGCGCTCTCGAGCAGGTTGAGGGCGCGTGCGGATTTGCCGAAGTAGGTCCGCGCGGCCATCTCGATGCCGAACGCGTTATAGAGGAACGGGACCGTGTTCAGGTACGTCTCGAGGATCTCGTCCTTGGTGAGCACCGACTCGATCTTGAGCGCGGTGATGATCTCCTTCAGCTTGCGCGTGACCGATGCCGAGCGTCCGATTCTCTCCGGGTAGAGATTGCGCGCCAGCTGCTGGGTGATGGTCGAGCCGCCCTGCACGTCGCCTGCCAGCGTGTGCAGGATCGAGGCCACCGTCCGGCGCACATCGACGCCGTGGTGCTCGTAGAAGCGATGGTCCTCGGTCGCGATCAGCGCGTCGATCACCGGCCGCGAGATCGCCGCAAGCTCGATCCATTCGCGATTGAGGCGCTTATAGCTCGCGAGCTCCTTGCCATCGGCGGATTGCACCACCGCGGGCTTCTCGCTCTTCGCCCGCTTCAGCTCTTCGGTCCCGGGCGTGAACGGGATCAGCGCCACGGCGAAAAGCAGCAACAGCGCGACGCCGGAGGCGAAGAGCCCCGCGAGCCCGGCGAGGGCATAGCCGATGCGGCGCGGCCAGCCCGACTCGCGGCCGGCGATGACCGCGAGATACGACGCGATCCAGGCGCGCGGCCGCGAAGCCCGCCACCGGAGGCGGGCGGATTCCAGCAGGCGCGCGGCGCTAGGCAAGCTGGGCCGAAAGCGTGCGGGCCGCGCGCGTCCTCACTCGACCTTCGCGCCCGACGCCTGCACCACCTTCGACCACTTCTCGGTTTCGGCGGCCATCACGCGACCGAAGTCCTCCGGAGTGCCGGCGATCGGCTTGCCGCCGATCTCGGCCAGTCGATCGCGCATCTTCGGGTCGGCGAGCGCGCGGTTGATCTCCGCGTTCAGCTTGTCGATCACCGCGCGCGGCGTGCCCTTGGGCGCGCCCATGCCGAACCACGCGGTGGCCTCGTAGCCCGGAACGGTGTCGCCCACCGTGGGAATGTCCGGGAGGGCCGGATCGCGCTGCGTCGAGGTGACGGCGAGAGCGCGAAGGCGACCGCCCTTGATGTGGCCGATGGACGAGGGCAGGTTGTCGAAGAGGACGTGCACCTGGCCGGGGATCAAGTCGGCAATCGCCGGGCCCGCGCCCTTGTACGGCACGTGCAGCATCTTGCAGCCGGTCATGAACATGAAGAGCTCGCCCGACATGTGCACCGAGGTGCCGCTGCCGGAGGAGGCGAAGTTGATCTTGCCGGGATTCGCCTTGCAGTAATCGATGAACTCCTGAACTGTCTTCGCGGGGAAGCTGTTGGTCACTTCCATCACGTTGGGACTGCGGATCAGGCCCGCCACCGGCGCGACGTCGCGGATCACGTTGAAGTTGAGGTCCTTGTACAGCGTCGCGTTGATGCCGTGGGCGGGGTTCACCAGCAGCAGCGTGTAGCCGTCGGGCGCCGCCTTCACCACCATCTCGGTACCGATGTTGTTGCCGCCTCCGGGCTTGTTCTCGATGAGGAAGGTCTGGCCCATCTTCTCGGTGAGCCAGCCGGCGATGATGCGCGCGAGCACATCGGTGGTGCCGCCCGGTGGGTACGGGACGACCCACTTGACCGTCTTGTTGGGATAGTCGGTCTGGGCAAGGGCGCCCGTCATGCCAAGGATTGCGGCGAGCGCGGCGGCTGCGAATCGTGCGAAGCGCATCAGTGATCCTCCTGGGAAAGGGCTGCGAAACGTTCGAGGTGATGGTCGGCATCGCCGAACTGCTGGGCGATCATGGTGAGGCGGCGGAACGTGTGGCTCACCTTGAGCTCCTCGCTCATGCCCATG
>JBKJTM010000504.1:0-19955 GCA_046590805.1 Usitatibacter sp. | reverse complement strand
CGGCGTGGACCTGGCCTCCATTGAAAGCCGCTCGAAGATGCTGGAGATGCGACGGCGCTTCCAGATGATCTTCCAGGACCCGTACGCGAGCCTGAATCCCCGCTGGGGCGTGCAGCGCATCATCTCGGAGCCGATCCGCTCCCACAAGCTGATCGACGACGAGAGGCTGCTGGCCAAGCGCGTCGGCGAGCTCCTCACCGACGTCGGCCTCTCCCCGCTCGACGGCGAGAAGTACCCGCACGAGTTTTCCGGCGGCCAACGCCAGCGCATCTCCATCGCGCGCGCCCTCTCCTCCAACCCGGAGTTCCTGGTGTGCGACGAGCCCACCAGCGCGCTCGACGTCTCGGTGCAGGCGCAGATCCTGAACCTGATGAAGGACCTGCAGCGCGAGCACGGCCTCACCTACCTCTTCATCTCTCACAACCTCGCGGTGGTCTCGCACATCTCCAACCGCGTGGGGGTGATGTACCTGGGGCGCATCGTCGAGATCGCACCCACCAAGACACTCTTCGACCGGCCGCTGCATCCCTACACGCGCATGCTGGAGAGTGCGATTCCCGACATCACCATGTCGGGCAAGGCGCGTACGCCGGTGGCGGGCGAGGTGCCCAACCCGCTCAACCCGCCGACCGGCTGCAGCTTCAATCCCCGCTGCCCGCACGCGCGCGACAGGTGCCGCGTGGAGGCCCCGCCGCTCGCCCCCTTCGAGGGGGCGCTGGTCGCCTGCCACGGTATCCACGAGGGGTGGGTGCCGATCGTGGTGACTCCCCCCGCCGTGCCGGCCTGAAAAAAAATGGTGTCGGAGTCGATTTGGCTAATTCGACTCCGACACCAATTATTTCCGGGTTGCCGGCACCTCGCGTACCAGCAGCCCGGACGTAGACACCCGCACCTCGAACTCCGCCGGCCGGTTGACCGGCGTGAAGGTGGCGGAGCCGTACTCGGCGTCGAGCAGGGGATTCAGCCATTCGAAGCGCTGCCGGAGGCGAAAGACATTCACCCACGTCTCGTCGGCGAGCGGATGGATGGTGCGCGGGGCGGTACGCTCCTTCTCGATGGCCTGGTAGCGCCCCGCGATGCGGTCCAGCTGGTAGCCGGTGTGCAGCCCGAGCAGGCTCACCAGCGGCTTCCACTTGAGGATGTGGGCATCGATGTAGACCTCGTCGCCCGCCATCTCGAAGGCCTTGGTGCGCCCGTCGGGAAAATGGATCGTGGTCACGAACCGCTGCGGCCCCGTGGGACGCACGGACATGCGCGCCGCGACCTCCTCGTGGGTGAAGGGGCGATAGCCCTTCGTCCCCAGCGACACCGCGCCGACGGCCGCGCCGACGGCGAGGAAGATGAGCCCCAGCAGCGTCCGGCCGATGAACTTGAAGGGCTTGATCGTCACCAGCGCGGCAAGCGCGGCGAGCAGCAGCAGCGACCCCAGGACGCCGGCCACGAGGGCGGCGATGAGGAGCGGCGAGTCGAGCAACTCCTGCAGCGCGGTCGCGGTCACCTACCGGGCTCGGGCAGCGTGCGGGGCTCGAAAGTGCGCATCAGCGACCGGATGCCGCGCACCAGCCTGGGAAGGAGCCAGATCATCAGCAGGATGAAGATCCCCAGCAGCACCAGGAACACGATCGGGTGGGTGAGGGCAAGCCAGATGCCGCTGATGGCCAATGCATCTTCGGTGAACGAGGCGCCCCAGTTGGAGACCGGCTCGGGCGAGGTGTTGATGATCGCGCGGCTGCCGGCCTTGGTGAAGTGGGTGCCCGCGGTGATGGTGCCGCCGAGCAACCCCGCCACCACCGTCATCGCGGTGAGCGAGTCGCCCGTCGCGCCCGCCGCCAGCAGCGCGCCGGCCGGAATGCGGATAAACGTGTGGACCGCGTCCCAGAGCGTGTCCAGGCCCGGAATCTTGTCCACCAGGAACTCCATCGCCAGCATGAAGCCCGCCGAGCCGATGACCCAGGGGTGCTCCAGCACCTTGAGGCCCGCGGGCAGCTCCATGTACTGGAAGTGGCCCAGCAGGCCGACCGCGCACACCACCAGGTAGAGGCGGATTCCGCTCGCCCAGGCCATGAGCGAAGCGAGCACCATCGTCTGCAGCATTTCCATGGACGCCTCAACTCCCCTTCGAGAACGACACCACCACCTTGAACCCGCCGTAGAACATGCGCTTGCCGTCGAATGGCATCTTCTTCGGGTCCATCATCGACTGGAGACGCGGGTCCGCCATCACCTTCTTGTTGATGCGGTCACGGTCGGCCTTGGTCTTGTAGACGATGTACGAGAAGAACACCACCTCGCCCGGCTTCAGCTTCACGCTCTGCGGGAAGGACGTGTGCTTGCCCGGCTTCACGTCATCGGCAATGCATTCCACGTACTCGACCGCGCCATGCTCGCGCCACACCTTGCCGGCCTTGCGCGCCATCGCGCGGTAGGCCGCGAGCTTCTTCTTGGGAACGGGAAGCACGAAACCGTCTACGTAGGCCATGGAAAACCTCCTGCGAAGCAAAACGGGGGAATACGGATTCTACTGCGCTTCCTCCCTCGTCCAACCGCCCTCACCGGTGCTCGCATCGGCCTGCAGCGCGAAGTGGTCGCCGCACACGGTGCAGCGGAAGCGGTAGCGGATGCGATGGGGCAGCTCGCCGCTGTCGAGCGAGGAATCGAGCGCCTCCTGCGCCGCGGAATCGAGCGCCGGGGCGCTCACGCGGCCGAGCACGCCGCGATCGACCTCCTCCGCCGCAAGCCGCACCGCGTGCACCAGGTCATCGACGGTGCGGAAGGCATGGGTCGAGAGCTCGCGGCACTCCTGGCAGCTCACCGGCGTTCCTGCATCACACGCTTGCCCCGATTGACCTTCAGGATCTCGACCAGCTCGGCGAACGACGTGAGGCCACAACCCTGGACGGCTTTCACCTGCTCCATGCGTTCCTGCAGCCACCGGCCCGACATCGCGCGATGCAGCGAGAAATCGTGGGACAGGGACCCGGGGTCGGCGGGAAGGGCCGAATGCCCGAAACGCGCCTCGAGCGGCGAGCCGTCGTCGGCGAAGAAGAGCCAGAAGCCGTCGCGCACATCGACACCCTTGCAGTGGACCGCGAGGTCTTCGAAAGATGGGAGCGCCAGCAGCCTGCCATCGTCCCTGTCCAGCGCGAACAGCCCCGCGGTGCCGGTCACGCGGCCGCCGCAACGCGGAAATGCCCGTCACTGGCGCTGATGTCGAAGCGCATCGGGAAGAAGTCGGAAACGAATCCCAGTCCGTCGACGACGACGAGCCGCGGATCGCCGTCCGCGATCTCCGCGCCTTCCTGGACCCGCAGCATCCACAGGTCCCGGCGGCGGATGGTCCAATCGACATCGCCGTCGTCGTCACGGGCCGGACCGCCCTCGGGGGTATTGATGGCGATCCACGCGAAGGGGCGCTTCAAGCCGGAAGCGGCCATGCGGGTGCGCAGCAGCGCCTTGGCCTCCTCGGAAATGGTGATCGACGCCATCGTATCTCCACGGCTCAAGTTTCCGGCCGTTCGATCAATTTTTCCACGACCGGCGCCTTGTAGGCGGCGAACAGGTCGAGCAGCTCGCCCGGCAAGGTCGCGAGCGAGAGCATCACCCGCTGCTCGCGCCGCACGAAACCCTCGTCGACACCGTGGTCGACGAACGACAACAGCCGGTCGAAATAGCCTTGTATGTTGAGCACGCCGCAGGGCTTGCGGTGCAATCCCAGCTGCGCCCACGTGAGGATTTCGAAGAGCTCCTCCACCGTGCCCCAGCCTCCGGGGAGCGCCACGAAGCCGTCGGAGAGGTCGGCCATCATCGCCTTCCTCTCGTGCATGGACTTCACCACCCGCAGCTCGGTAAGGCCCCGGTGCGCGACCTCCTTCGCCACCAGCGCTTCAGGCATGACGCCGATCACATGCGCGCCGCCCCCCAACGCCGCGTCCGCGAGGGCGCCCATCAGCCCGATGCGCGCACCGCCGTACACCAGGCCCAGCTTCCGCTGCGCGAGCACCCGTCCCAGCTCCCGCGCGGCGGCCACGTACTCGGTCCTGGCGCCACTGCTCGATCCGGCAAAGACACAAATGCGCTTCATGCCCTATTTTGCCAGCCGGCGGCGCGCGGCGAGCGCTCGCCACGTGTCACCCCACGAAGTAGGAATGGTCACCGGCTGCGGCCGCCTCATCACCTCGGCGATCGCGCGCCATCGCAGGCCCTGCGCAGTGACGGGCGCGTCACACGACATGGTGTCCAGAGGTAACACCACTGTCCTCCGTTTGCGTCCTACTTCTTCGGATCGTGCGCCGCTAGCCAGCCGAGCACCTCGCTATACCAGAGGCGGGAGTTGCGCGGCTTGAGCACCCAGTGGTTCTCGTCGGGAAACCACACCAGGCGCGACGGCACCCGGCGCGCCTGCAGCGTGTTGTAGTAGGCGAGGCCGTTGTTATCGGGCACGCGGTAATCGTCGGTGCCGTGGATCACCAGCGTCGGCGTCTCCATCCGGTGCGCGAACGTGCACGGGCTTTGCGCGCGCACCTTGGCGGGGTTCTCCCAGAAGAGCGCGCCAAGGTCCTTGGGCCGGTGCAGGTAGGAGTCGGCGCTGAAGGACGCCACGCGATCGAAGACCCCGGCATGGCAGACGTACGCCTGGTAGCGGCCTTTGGGCACGTTGCCGTTCATCCAGGCCACGAGGAAACCGCCGTAGCTGCCGCCGGCCGCGAAGATGCGGCGCCGGTCCACCCAGCGCCGGGAGCGCAGCCAGTCCGTGCCCGCCTCGATATCCTGCGTCTCGAGCTTGCCCTGGCGCCCCACGATACAGTCGTGGAAGGCGAAGCCGTAGCCGCTGGAGCCGTGGTAGTTCACGGCCGCGACCACGTGGCCGCGCGAGGCGAACAGGTGGGTGTTCCAGCGATAGGAGAACGTGTCGCCCGCCGCGGCGTAGGGGCCGCCGTGGATCACCTGGAGCACCGGATACTTGCGACGCGCATCGAAGCGCGGCGGGAAGGTGACGAACATCTGCACCGGATCGCCACGCGCGCCACGTAGCGTCACTTCGCGCGTCTCTCCCAGCTCGAGGCCGGCCATGCGCGCATCGTTGAAACGCTCGAGGCGCTGGGCCGACGCACCACGGACCGCGTGGACCTGCACCGGGTGGCTCGCGCTGTCGATCGCCACGACGAGCAGCTCCTCGCCTGCGCTGTCCGCCACGCCGAAGCCCTGCACCCACCCGCCGGGCACTGCGACCGACAGCGTCTCGGCTCCGATGTCATAACGCCAAAGGTGACAGCGTCCCCGCTCCTGCGCGGCGAAGAGAACCGCGGAGCCGTCGGGCGACCAGCGAACCTGTCCCTCGACATCCAGCTGCCAGTCGCCTCTCACGACCTGCAAGGGCTTGCCGCGCCGCAGGAACGCGAGGCGGTTGGGCAATGTATGCCGGCGCCCCTGGTTCGCGGCGATGAACGCGAGGCTGGAGCCGTCGGGGCTGTAGCGCGGCGCGTCGTAGTGCCACTGCGGATCGTGGGTGAGTTGGACGATACGGCGCATCGTGAGGTCGAGCTCGGCGAGCGCCATCGTGTGGTCGGGGCGCTTTTCGGGCCTCGGGTCGTGGGCGAAGGCGATGCGGCGCCCGTCCGGGGCGATGTCGAAGTGCGCAGCGCAGGGGTCGATCCGCGGCAGCTCGTAACCCGTGCCCTCGAAGAGATCGGTGATGCGTCCGCTCGCGAGGTCGAGCATCAGCAGGTGCGGCACGCGGCCCATGGGCAGGTTGCGGTCCCAATGGCGATAGAGCGCCTCGCCCGTCACGTAGGCGCTTTCCTTGCGCTCGGTGAAAGCCTTGTGCTGCCGGTCCTGTGCGCGGCTGCCCTTCAGGTCCGGCCACACCCATGAGACGAACACGATGCGGCGGCCATCGGGCATCCACTTGAAGTCATCGATGCCCGGGCCGAAGTTGCTCTTGCGCTCGGCCTCGCCGCCGGCGGCGGGGATCACGTAGAGCTGGCGCTCCGTGTCTTTCTTGCCCTGCTGCTCGCGCTTTGCGAGGAAGGCAATCCGCCCCGAATCCGGCGACCACGCGGGCTGGTCATCCTTCTCGCCCGCGCTGGTGAGGCGCCGCGGCGCGCAGGCGCCGATGGGCAGCAGCCACAAGGCGGCGATGCCCTTGTTGTCCTGCATGGAATAGGAGGTGACCGCACCTACCGCGGCGTGCCCGTCGGGCGCGAGGGCGAGGCCTCCGATGCGCTCGAGCAGCCAGAGTGACTCGATGTCGATGGGCTGGCGACGTGCAGGACGCAGGCTCATCGCAGAGGCCTCTACGTCCTGGCCCGCTGCGGATGGGCGCGGCGTATGGAGGGCGACAGGACCTTGTCCGAGACGTGAAAATCCCAGACCGCGCCGCCACCGCTCGCGGCGAAGTCTTCCACGAGATGGGGCAAGTCATCCAGGTTCTTCACCGCCTGCCCCGCGAGCCCGAAAGCGCGCGCGATCGCCGCGAAATCGCAATAGCCGAACACGGCGCCCTCCTCGCCCATCCCCTCGGACCGGAGCTTGTGCACCTCGGAGCCGTACGCGCCGTCATTCATCACTACGATCAGGATGCGGAGCCCGTGGCGCTTGATGGTCTCCAGCTCCTGCACGTGCATCATGAGGCTGCCGTCCCCGTCGAAGAGCACGACGGTCCGATCCGGGCGCGCGGCCGCAACGCCCATCGCGAACGAGATGCCGTTGCCGATCGCGCCGAACTCGCGGATCGTGAGGAACCTCTCCTGGGGACGCGAGGGCATCTGCGCGAAGAACCACGAGCAGTGGCCGCCCGAGTTCACCATCTCCCAGTCCCCGGGCAAGGCCGCCTCCAGCGCCTCGACCACGCGGCGCGGGTCGAGCATCCCGGCCTCGATGTCGAACGCCTGGCTGTCGGGCTTCGAATCGCGGATGCGAGTCGCCATGGCATCGCTTCGCCAGCCTCGGTCTCGGGCCGGCAGCGCCGCAGTCAACGCCTGCGCGCCCAGGCGCGCGTCCGCACGCAGGTGATGGCGCGCCACCTCCTGCCCCTGGTTCACCGCGACCGGATCGATATCGACCTGGAGCATCTTCGCCTTCGGCCATAGCTGTCCGCCGCCCCCCGCGTGGTAGGCGAGCGAGCAGCCGACCGCGATGACCAGGTCGGCCTGCCCCAGGTACTCGAGTCCGACCTCGGGTGTGAAGCTGCCGGAGATGCCGAGGCAAAAAGGATCGTCGTGGAAAAGGCCACGGGCCGGAAGCGTGGTCGACAGCAACCCACCCGTCCTGGCCGCCAAGGCACGGCATGCGTCGCCCGCCGCCCCCTCCACCGCGCCCAGGCCGGCCAGCACGACGACCCGCTCGGCGCCGGCCACGAGTTGCACCGCGCGGGCCACATCGTCGGGGTGCGGCGGCATGGGTGAACACCGCGGCAACAGCTCTCGCGAGGGCTTGGGCAGATCCATGGAGGCCTCCCAGGGTCGGCCCTGGAGGTCGAACGGTAT
Source organism: Usitatibacter sp. (assembly GCA_046590805.1). Taxonomy (GTDB): domain Bacteria; phylum Pseudomonadota; class Gammaproteobacteria; order Burkholderiales; family Usitatibacteraceae; genus Usitatibacter. Next base: position 12,471 of record JBKJTM010000504.1, on the reverse strand, counting down.
GCCGAGCACGACGGGCCGGCGCTCGCGGCGCGCCTGCAGGAATGCATCGCGTGTCGCCACGGGCATGCGCTCGGGCATGTGCAAGCGATGATAGGCCGCGCCAGTGGCGGTGATGAGAGGGCCCTGATCCAGCTCCTGGTTGTACCAACCGCTCTTCAATGGCGCTTCGCCGGCGAACACGACGACGGGCAGGTGCGCGCGCACGGCCGCGGGGAGCGCCGTCGCCAGTTGCGTCACGCCCGGCCCGCAGGTCACGGTCGCCACGCCCACGTCGCCGCTCTTGCGCGCATACGCCATGGCGGCCGCGACCGCGCAATGCTCGTGCCTGACGTAGATCATGCGGCAGCCCAGCGCCGACATCCGCGCGGCCCAGTTCATGTTCGCGTCTCCGAGGAGCGCGAAGCACGTTTGCACGCCTTCCTGCACGAAGGCCTTCGCGAGGACGTCGTAAACGCGAGGCTGGGCATCGTTCTTCATCTGGGAATCCGCATCAAGGTTATCGACAACGACAATTCTAGAGCTTGAGCTCCCGGAGGCGATGCCCAGCGCACCCCGGCGAGCGCGCAACCTATTGCGAGCACAGGGCGGCCACGATGCATTCCGGCCCGCCTCGAACGATTTGTCTAGACCGCAGTGAACCGCCGGAGTTGTAGATGAAGAGGCGTACAGCTTCGCCCTTCGCGAATTCCTCCTCGATTCGTTCGACAAGCTCAGCTCCCGCGCTCATCAGGGAGCACGCGCCGAGGAATGTCTCGCCCTCCAGGTCCTCGCCGTTCCAGTGAAGCTCGAGGCGGCCATCGACACGATGGAGTCTGACGGACGTTCTGTAGGGGAATAGCCGATTACGAAGAAGTTGTAATTGTCGTACAGCAACTCATTAGCAGTCGGCATTCGCTTGCGTAAGGCTTTCCGCACCGCTCGAATTAGCGTTTGGTGCCTCGGTTCGAACTTGTCGACGAAGTGTTTGAGTTGTTTCTCGGCGTCGGCCGGGGCAACCCCGGCAGCTTTCGCGACTGCTTTCATTGGATTTTTCGCGGGCGGGCAGGTAACGATAAGCTGCCTAACGCCCGCGTTGAGCGGCCGGCCACGATGACCGTGCCGCGGCCAGACGCGGCCCACGCTGATTCACGTCCGCTCCAACGAATATAAGGAGACTTCCCGCACTCGAAGCGGTGAAACCGCACGGCATCTAGGTGCCAAGATTGAGTTTCTGATGATCAATCTGAAACGAGGGGGAAGTCTCAAATGGATATTACGTCCGTGGGCGTCGATCTGGCAAAGATGGTCTTTTCGGTGTGCGCCATGCAGAAGGATGGCCGGGTGGTGGATCCGCGAGAGCTCAAGCGCGAGGCGTTCGAGCAGTGGCTCAGGCGCCTGCCTCCTGGCTGCATCGTGGGCATGGAAGCCTGTGGCTCCGCGCACCACTGGGCGCGGTTCATGGCCGCCCTTGGCCTCGTCCCTCGCATCATCGCGGCGGAGTTCGTGGAGCCGTATCGCAAGAGCCGGGCGATGAAGAACGATCGCAATGACGCCGAGGCCATCGCCGTGGCCGTGCGCGACATCAACATGCGCTTTGTCGCGATGAAGACGGTCGAGCAGCAGGCGAGGCTTTCGCGCCATCGCATGCGTGAGGGCTGGAAGGAAGAGCGCACCGCCAGCATGAATCGCGTCCGGGGACTGCTTGTGGAGTTCGGTGTGATCTTTCCGCGGTCGTCGACGGCACTGCGCAAGGGGCTCGCCCTCGTCCAGTGTGACTCGACGCTTCCAGAGACGGTGCGCGAGCTCGCCGCCTGGGCACGCGACGACCTCGAGCGGCTGGATGCGCGAATCGCATGCTGTGACCGCGCCATTGGCCTCGCTTGCCGTGCAGACCCAACGGCAAAGCGCTTGCAGGAACTGATGGGCGTGGGACCCACCACGGCCGACGCCGTCATTGCCACGGTCGGCAAGGCAAAGGACTTTCGCAACGGGCGCCAATTCGCCGCCTGGATCGGCTTGGTGCCACGCCAGTTCTCCAGCGGTGGCAAGGCCAAGCTCGGCGCGATCACCAAGCGCGGCGATGCCTATCTACGCACGCTCCTCGTCCAGGGAGCTAAGTCGACTCTCAAGTCGGCGCTGAAGGCTGCCCCCGACAAGGCCAACCGCCTGCAGCGATGGGCTGCGGATCTAAATGGCCGAGCCGGATATCACAAGACCTTGATTGCCATTGCCAACAAGAACGCGCGGGTGCTCTGGGCACTCCTGGCCCGCGACGAAACCTACAACCCAGAGGCGTGGAAGGCCTACGCGAAAGGATGAGCACACCACTGCGACTGCGCAGACGATAGCGACCGGTCAGACCGGCCGCGGGAGAACCTGGCTAACCATGTGGCGGGCATCACACGGCGAGCTTGATCGGCTCGAGGTGGCCCTACCCGACCAACGAATGAGGTCCCGCGGTGCGGCTTATATCGTGGCCCGCGTGTGAAGACATGCTCACGCAACAAGGCCGTTTATGGATCTGCAGTCTGTTCCGGACCCGCATCTGTCGCAGCGAGTGAAACGAAGACAACTTACAAAACACCCGTTATGCGCGAAGCGGCCTTCGCTTCGATTGACGGGAAGTCTCTTATGGTGGTTAGGCAGCTTCCTCATGCGTCCATCCCGGGAACACCAATACGCCCGGATGACACTTGAGGGCACGGGCCAGAACTTTGGCGCGCTCAACGCCCAGGCGAACACGGTCGTTTTCGATGGCAGAGATCGTAGCTTGGGGAATGCCCGATGCCTCCGAAAGCTGGTTCTGGCTCAACCCCTGGAGTTCGCGAAGAATCCGAACCGACTCTCCAACGCTTACGGTCGCTCGCTTCTTGGCAGGACGATAGTCTTTCATCAAACCCTCCGATAGTCATGTGCGGTGATTGACGCGACTTGGAACAACGTCTCCTCCGCCACGACGCGATAAATAACACGCCACTGATCTCCCAAGCGGGATGAGCCCTGGTATATCTTCGCCAAAGCAGGATGATCCGCGGCCGACGCCACGGAGCACGTGACGCAGATCGCAATTGCCGCCACCCTCAACAGTTCGCGCATGTCGGAGCCGTCTAACGATCGAGTTGAGCGGCCGGCCACCACTGCCATTGCGCATCGGCGAGCACGCAATCCCTTGCGAGCACGATGCGGCCCCGACCATTCACGGTCCGCTCCAACGCGTAGTTAGATGGCAGCCCGAATTGCACGACGAATTGGCTGGGGGAGCTCAATTGGCGTGAAGTAGTTCGCGGGGTACAGATAGTCCTCCCCCGACTCGTCCACGACCCGGACTAGCTTGTGCTTCTCCGCGTCGCGATCGGTAAGGAGGCGATACAGCTTCAGAGGCTCGAGCGAAGCCTCGTATCCCTTGTTCCGAAGGCAGATCACAAACTTGGTCGGGTGAGAGGCCATGTTCAGTCGATAAATCGCTTGATTTTCATTTCGCGGCGCCCGATTCCGGTTGCCTCATACCAGTGTACCTCGGCGCGATGTTTCGTCGCATCGGCCAACTTGACCTGGGCGAACCCCTTTCGTTTTCGCCAGCGACCACGACCGTAGAGCTTCCTGAGACGTGCGATTTCGCGAATCGATGACCCGACGGCGAACGTCTCGACGTGGGTAATCTCGCCAATGACCTCAAAGTACATCGACTAGACGATCAGTCCGCCACGTTGGTTCTTGGCTGCCATCTATAGATTAGGGCGACAGACGTTATTCCGCACGTGCGGGATAACACCGCCCCCTGAGTGATAACGCAGCAATTGTCGGGACCTCCGCAAGATCGGTCAACCGCAGGCGCTTGATGCCGTTGGACAAATCTACACCTAGATTGTCCTGAAACCGTTGACCCCCCTCCCCCACCTCCCGGATAACACCACCCGCCCGCTGGAAGGCTCCCGCCTGCTCACACGGATGCGTGAGGCCATCCGCACGCGCCACTACAGCCTGCGCACCGAGAAGGCCTATTGCGTCCACGCCGAGTGCCGGTGGTCCTTACCGGCGGCGAGGTCGATGCGCTGCTCGCGCAGATGGAAGGCGTCCATGCGTTGATGGCACGCCTCATGTACGGCACCGGCATGCGGCTGATGGAATGCCTGGGCCTGCGCTGCACACGATACCCCGGCACCTGATCGGGGTGCGCCGCCTCTTTGCGCTCGACCGCCGAATGGCGTGCTCGGTGTCGAGCTGCCTGACGCCTACGCGGTCAAGAACCCGTCTGCTGCGACCGAATGGGGCTGGCAGTGGGTCTTTCCGCGGGCTACGACATCCGCACGGTGCAGGAGCTCCTGGGCCACAAGGACGTGAGCACCACCATGATCGACACCCACGTTCTCAACCGCGGCGGCCGAGGAGTTGTCAGTCCGCTCGACCGCGCCGCGCGGGAACTGCCCTGATTCCCTTATGATGGCCGGCCCGATGTCCACTCCCTTCGCCATCCGCCAGATCGACCACCTGGTCCTGCGCGTTACTGATCTCGATCGCAGCCTCGCCTTCTACTGCAACGTCCTCGGCTGCACGGTCGAGCGCCGCCAGGAGGCGATCGGCCTCGTGCAGCTTCGCGCGGGGCGCTCGCTCATCGACCTGGTGCCTCTCGACGGCAAGCTCGGGGCCGCCGGCGGCGCGGGTCCGGGCACGGAAGGCCGCAACGTCGACCACTTCTGCCTGCGTGTCGATCCCTTCGATGGCGCAGCGATCACGGCGTACCTGCGCGACAATGGGCTCACCCCGGGCGATGTCGCGCCGCGCTTCGGCGCTGACGGCCAGGGGCCCTCGATCTACCTCGACGACCCCGACGGCAACATGGTCGAGCTGAAGGGGCCGCCCGAGTGACAAGGAGCATCCGATGAAGTCCTTGCACCATCTGCTTGCCGCCCTCCTCCTCGCCCTGCCCTGCGCCGCGGCCGCCCAGTCACCGGTGATGCACGAAGGCGCGGACCGCGAGCAGATGCTCCTCCAGGGCGCGAAGAAGGAAGGCGAGGTCTCGGTCTACACCTCCCTCATCGCCGAGGACTTGAGTGCTCTCTCCGCCGCCTTCGAGAAAAAGTACGGCGTCAAGGTGAAGGGCTGGCGCGCGGGATCGGAGAAGGTGCTGCAGCGCGCGCTGACGGAGTCCCGGGCCGGCCGCGCCGACGCCGACGTGATCGAGACCAACGGCCCGGAGCTCGAGGCCCTGTACCGCGAGAAGGTGCTGCAGCCGCTGCGCTCCCCGCACCTGAAGGACCTCATGCCCCAGGCCGTTCGTCCCCACGGCCACTGGGTCGGCACGCGCATCAATATGTTCGTGCACTCGTACAACACGCAGCTCGTGAAGAAGGAGGAGATCCCGCGCACCTACGCCGATCTCACCCACCCGCGCTGGAAGGGCCGCCTCGGCATCGAGGCCGAGGACGAGGACTGGTTCGCGATGGTGATCAAGGAGCTGGGCGAAGAGGCCGGCCTCAGGACCTTCCGCGAGATCGCGCGCGTGAACGGCTTTTCGGTGCGCAAGGGCCACACGCTGCTCGCCGGGCTGGTCGGCTCGGGCGAAGTGCCGTTCGCGCTCACCACCTACAGCCACGGCGCGGAGAAGATGAAGCAACGCGGGGCACCGGTGGAGTGGTACGCGATCGAGCCCGCCATCGGCCGCGCCAACGGGGTCGCGGTGGTGAGGAAGCCCGCCCACCCGCATGCCGCCGCGCTCTTCGTCGATTTTTTGCTCTCCCCCGAGGGGCAGGCGATCCTCGAGAAGGGCGGCTATGTGCCGGCGAACCTCAAGCTCGACCACCGCGCGCAAAAGCTGCCGCTCAGGTTCGTCGATCCCGCCGTGGTGCTGGACGAGGACGCCAAGTGGAAGAAGCTGTGGAGCGAGATCGTGCTCGGGAACGCCGCGAGATGACCGAGCGCCTCGATCCGGCCCGCACCTGCCTGCTGGTCTTCGACCTCCTCGAGGGCCACGTCAACAAGGATCCGCAGACCCGCAAGCGCTTCGACCCGGTGATCGCCAATGCCGAGGCGCTGCTCGCGGCCGCGCGCCGTGCCGGGGCCATGGTGGCCTACGCCCACGCCGACCACCGCGCCGATCGCGCCACCAGCGCGCGCACCAAACGCGACACCGACAACCGCCTGGTGCCGATCCGCAGCGACGACCTGGAAAGCCACAAGCCGGTGCTGACCGGCGGCACGCCCGAGGCGCAGGTGATCCGCGAGCTCGCGCCGGAACCCGGCGACTACAGGGTGCCCAAGCACCGCTGGAGCGCCTTCCACGGCACCTACCTGGATCTCGCGCTGCGCAGCCGCGGGGCCAACACGCTGCTCGTCTGCGGCGGCTCGACCGATGTCGGCATCGCATCCACCGCGTTCGCCGCGCGCGACCTCGACTACAACCTCGTCATCGTCTCGGACGCCTGCACCTCGCCCGAGGCGGACAACCACGTGCAGCTCATGAAGCGGATCTTCCCGCGCATGGCGCGCGTGCGGACCACGGCCCGGGTGCTGGAAATGCTCGCCCAGGAACCATGAAAAGACTCATCCCCGCCGTCGCAATCGCCGTGCTCGCTTCGCTCCTTCCGGCCCGCGCCGCGGAGGACGTGCCTTTCGTGGTCACCCCCGACAACGTGACCAGCGCCATGCTCCAGCTCGCGAACGTGGGACCCGAGGACTACGTGATTGACCTGGGCTCGGGCGACGGGCGCATCGTGATCGCCGCGGCCCGGCGCGGGGCTCGCGGCCTCGGCGTGGAGATCGTTCCCGACCTGGTGGAGAAGAGCCGTGCGGCGGCGCGCGCCGCCGGCGTCTCGGCCCGCGCCCTCTTCCGCGAGCAGGACCTCTACAGGACCGATCTTTCGCCCGCCTCCGTCGTCACCATGTACCTGCTGCCCGACGTGAACCTGCAACTGCGCCCGAGGATCCTGCAACTGCGGCCGGGGACGCGTATCGTCTCCCACGACTGGGACATGGGCGAGTGGCAACCGGACAGGACGATCACCGTCGATGCGCCCGACAAGCCCATCGGCCGGGAGAAGACCAGCAAGCTCCACTTCTGGATCGTCCCCGCCCGCGTGCAGGGTGACTATTGCGGCACCGGCAAGCACCGGGGGATCGAGCTTCGCCTTGCCCAGCAATTCCAGCGCTTCCGCGGCGAGCTGAACCGCAACGGCGAGAAGCTCGAATTCGAAGGCCGCATCTCCGGCAGCGCCATCTCCGCTCCGAAGAACGTGAACTTCTTCGTCGAGGGCGACAAGCTGCGGGTGCAGGCGGTCAACAAGAAGTACTCACCCTTCCACCGGGCGCTGTTCGCGAAGCAGCGCGGCGACGCCTGTAAATAACGGGGAGAGGGTTCAGTACCCCAACCCCCGCGCCATCATCACCGCGAACACCGGGATCAGCGAGGCGAGGTGAACCTCGATCATCACGATGCGGCGCATCGCCGCCTGCTCCGCCGGCGGGAGTTGCCACGCGGAGTCGTGGTCGAGCGCGCGGCGCCACTTGAGGAACTCGAGCGTCGGCTTGACTGAAATGAGACCCACCGCGAGGAAGAGGCCCACCTTCACGTAGACCGGCCACGCATTCAAGTGGAAGTCCCCGCCCTTCGCGCCGAATCCGAGCCGCAGCATGCCGGTGAGGAGCGTGAGCCCCGCCGATACCGCATAGCCGATGTCGATGCGGCCCAGCAACCGGATCGAACGCCCATCGAGCGGCGCGCGCATCAGGACCACCTGTGTCGTGAGGAACGCGAACAGCAGGAAGATCGCGGTGAAGTGCAGGTAGGCGAGGATCGCGTCGAGGATCATCTGCGCGACTCGATGTATTTGCCGATGCGCTCCATCGCCTCCTCCAGGCGCGCGATGGGCTGGGTGTAGGTGATGCGGATGTGGCGCTCGGGCTGGTTGAGGCCGAAGTCGCGGCCCGGCGTGACCGCCACGTGCGCCTGGTTGAGGATGCCGCGCGCGAAGCCGAAGCTGTCGTCGGTGAGCGCCGAGCAATCGGCGTAGACGTAGAAGGCGCCCTGCGGCATTACCGGCACGCGAAAGCCCAGGGCTTCGAGCGCCGGGACGAGGAACTTGCGGCGCTCGTCGAACTCCGCGCGGCGCTCCTCGGCGATGGCGAGTGTCTCGGGCGTAAAGCAGGCGAGTGCTGCGTACTGCGCCACCGCCGAAGGCGAGATGAACAGGTTCTGCGCCAGCGTCTCGATCTTGCGCACCAGGGCGGGCGGCGCCACCAGCCATCCCAAGCGCCAGCCGGTCATCTGGAAGTACTTGGAGAAGCTGTTGACGACGAGGACGTCGTCGCCGCACTCGGCCGCGGTCCGGGCGTCGATTCCATAGGTGAGGCCGTGATAGATCTCGTCCATCAGCAGCGTGCCGCCTTTCTCGCGCGCGAGCTGCGCGAGCTTCTCCACTTCCTCGTGCGCCACCAGCGTGCCGGTGGGATTGGCGGGGCTTGCGACCATCACCATGCGCGTGCGCTCGCCCCAGTGCGCGCGCGCGAGCTTCGCGTCCAGCTGGTAGGCGGATTCCGGCCCCACGGGGATTGCGCGCGGCACCGCGCCGAGCGTGCGGACGAAGTGGCGGTTGCACGGATAGCTGGGATCGGCGAGCAGCACCTCGTCGCCCTCGTTCAGCAGCACGCCGAAGGCGAGCAGCAGCGCGGCGCTCGAGCCCGCGGTCACGACCACGCGCGAGGCGGGCACCTCGACGCCGTAGTGGGTGCGGTAGTAGCCCGCGATCGCCTCGCGCAGCGCCGGCAGCCCGAGGGCGGAGGTGTAGTACATGCGGTGGTCGTCGAGCGCATTCTTGGCCGCCTCGATCACCGGCTCCGGGGTGCGGAAATCGGGCTCGCCGATCTCCATGTGGATCACGTCGTGGCCGCGTGCCTCGATCTCGCGCGCGAGCGACTGGATCTCCATCACCTCGAAGGGCGCGATGTGCGCCATTCGGGCCGCGATTCCCCCTCTCCCTCGGGCACCCGTCAAGTCCGGAGTGTCAGGACGAGGACCGGGGATTGAATCGGCGCTCAACGCTGCTCCTTGCGGATCACCAGCTTCAAGCCCGACCACACCTCGTCGACTGCGCAGACCTTCACGTCGACCAGGCCCATCGGCAGCGCCACCTCGCGCACCGTGTCCTCGGTGATGTCCGTCGGCACCTTCGAGGCCTTCTTCGGCCACGACACCCAGATCGTGGCGTCGGGACGCATCGCCTTGCGGTACTTTGCGAGCGCGGCCTGGAGCCTGGCGCGGGAGTCGGTGAAGTGGTGGATGAGGTTAATTGACTCCGACACCATTTTTTCGAAGGTGACGCCTTCGGGCAGGGGCGCGAGGGACTCGAGGTAGGTGTTGGGCGCGCCGGTGACGAAAACGCGCGCGCCCGCCTTGATGCCGAGCTTCTTTGCGAGCGGCGTGCCTGAGTATCCCACCGTGGCCATCCACCCCCCCCCGTCACCCCGGCGAAGGCCGGGGTCCATCCTTCCGATTCTATCGAAGGTGTTCGTCCCAGAACTTCTGCAGGCGCTTGGCCGACACCGGCATCGGCGTGCGCAGTTCCTGGGCGAAGAGCGACACCCGCAGCTCCTCGATCAGCCAGCGGTACTCCTCGAGATGCGGATCGCGCTTGCCCGCGTCGTGGTCCGTCTTCGCGCGCGCCTCGTAGGCTTGCCACAGCGCTTGCACGGTTTGGGCGTGCTTCTGGTCGCGCTCGGCGCCGGTCCGGTACTTCTGCAGCCGCAGCGCGTAGCCCTTGACATAGCGCGGCAGGTGCTCGAGGCGCTCCCACGGCGTGCGCGCGAGGAAGCCGGGATGGATGAGGCGATCGCGCGCCGCCTTCACGTCCTGCACCACGCGGCCCAGGCTCGCGTTCTGCGCCGCCGCCTGGGTGAACGCGAGGCTCGCCTCGATGATCGCCGCGAGATGGCGCATCGCCGCATCGGCCACTGCGGGGAGCCGCGCCTTGGCGCGCTTCTTCTGGTCCTCGAATCCCTTCGCGGTGCGCGGCGGCTCGTCCTCGCCGATGAACGCGCGATCGACGATCGCCTCGACCAGGTCGGTTTTCAGCTTGTCGGCGGGAATCGCCGCCTGGAACTTGAGCGCCACCGCGCTGAAGGCCGAGAGGCCGCGCTCCAGCTGCCGCACCTGCTCCTTCAGCTCCAACGCCATCAGCGCCCTCACGCCCTCGCGATGATCGGCCTGCGCGCGGTCCCTGGTGTCGAAGAGGCGGATGGCGAGCGGGCGATCGCCGGGGGACGGACCCTGGTTCTTGCCCTTGCTCGGCTCAGGGTCCGTCCCCGGTTTTCCAAGCGACAGGGCCGGATACCCGGTCAGCGCCTGGTTCCCCCGCTTGAACGTCACGGTCTCCGGCAGCTCGCCGAAATCCCAGGCGGTGATGTTCTCGCGCTCCACACCCGTGGGCGTCGAAGCCTTCGCCAGGGTGAGCGTCGCCGCTTCGCCCAGGCGCTTCCTCAACTCGCCGAGGTCGCGGCCCATCGCCAGTTCCCGCTTCGCATCGTCCACCACACGCACGTTCATGCGCAGGTGATCCGGCGCGTCGTCCTTCGACCAGACGCTGCCATCGAGGCGCTCGCCGGCGATGCGCGACGCATAGGCGAGCACCGCGTCCTTCACGGTCTTCTCGCCCGGCGTGGCCCACTCGAGGAACCTGGTCACATGCTCCGGCACCGGCACGAGTTGCGTGCGCACCCGCTTCGGCAGAGCCTTCATCGTCCAGGCCACCTTCTCGCGGACCATCCCCGGCACCAGCCAGTCGAGGGCGCCCTCGTCCACCTGGTTGAGCAGCGCGAGCGGCACGTCGATGGTGACGCCGTCCAGCGCGTGGCCGGGATCGAAGCGATAGGCCAGGGGAAGCGCCGTGTCGCCCGCCTGCAGCTGGCGGGGGAATAGATCCTCGGTGATCGTCTCCGCGCCGTGGCGCATCAGGTCGGTGCGATCGAGGAAGAGAGCTTTGGCCCCGGCCTGCGCCGGGGCGACGGCAGCGCGATACCACGCGTCGAACGAGCGCGCATCCCGCACCTCGGGCGGCAGATGCTTCGCGTAGAACTGCATGATCGCCACGTCGTCCACCAACACGTCCGGGCGGCGGGCGCGGTGCTCCAGCTCCTCGACCTCGCGGATGAGGCTGCGGTTGTGCGCCCAGAAGGGATGGGGGCTCTCGAACTCACCGGTCACCAGCGCGCCCTCGATGAAGACCTCGCGGGCGCGCACCGGATCGAGCTTGCCGAAGCTCACCTTGCGCCGCGCCGCGAGCACCAGGCCGAAGAGCGTCACGTTCTCGTAGGCCACCACCTCGCCGCGCGCCTTGTCCCAGTGCGGCTCGACGAGCGTCCGCTCCACGAGATGCGCCGCGGCCTTCTCGATCCAGTCGGGCTCCACCCGCGCCACGTTCCTCGCGAAGATGCGCGTCGTCTCCTGCAGCTCGCCCGCCAACACCCAGCGCGGCCGGTTCTTCTTCAGGCCCGAGCCCGGCCAGATGTAGTACTGGATGCCGCGCGGGCCGAGGTAGTGGTCGCCGTCGAGCGCCTTCATGCCGACATTGCCGAGGAGGCCGGTCAACAGCGCACGGTGCACCTGCTCGTAGGTCGCGGGCGAGGGGTTGTCGCGGATCCTGAGCTCGGAGGCCATCTCGCGCAGTTGCCCGGCGAGGTCGCGCCACTCGCGCATGCGCACGTACGAGAGGAAGTGCTCGCGACACACCTCGAAGAGCTTGCGGTTCGACTTCTTGTGCACGAACTCGTTGTCGAAGAACTTCCACAGGTTCATCAGCTGCGTGAAGTCCGAGGCGTCGTCGCGGAACTCCTCGTGGGCGCGGTCGGATTGCTCACGCAGCGCCTGCGGGCGGTCGCGCGGGTCCTGGATGGAGAGCGCGGCAGCCAGGATCACCATCTCGTTGCCGCAGTGGAACTCGCGCGCCGCCAGCAGCATTCGGCCCACGCGCGGGTCGACCGGCAGGCGCGCGAGCTCGGTTCCGAGAGCCGTCAACGCACGCTCGGCGTCGATGGCCCCCAGCTCGAACAGCAACCGGTAGCCATCCTCGATCTGGCGCGCGCTCGGCGGCTCGATGAACGGGAAGTCGGCGATCGGCCCGAGCTCGAGCGCCGCCATGCGCAGGATCACCGAGGCGAGCGAGGTGCGCAGGATCTCGGGGGTGGTGAACTCGGGACGCTGCTCGAACTCCTCCTGCGCGTAGAGGCGGATCGCGATGCCGCTCGCCACGCGACCGCAACGGCCCGCGCGCTGCCGCGCCGCCGCCTGCGAGATCGGCTCGATCCGCAGCTGGTCGATCTTCTGCCGCGGCGAGTAGCGCTTGATGCGCGCGAGGCCCGTGTCGATCACGTAGTGGATTCCAGGAACCGTGAGCGAGGTCTCGGCCACGTTGGTGGCGAGCACGATGCGGCGGTGGGGGCCGCGCTCGAACACGCGGTCCTGCTCCTCGGCGGAGAGGCGGCTGAAGAGCGGCAGGATCTCGGTAT
>JBKJTM010000276.1:0-4820 GCA_046590805.1 Usitatibacter sp. | reverse complement strand
GCTGCGCGCGGAGACGCTGCAGATGGGCTACTCGCTGAAGGCCTTGCTGCGCGACCTGGGCGTGGCGGGCACGGCGCGCCTCGACGCGGTCGAGGACCCCGCCTATCCGACGGCATTCGCCTTCGCGGCGGTGGCGTGGCGCATCGACGCGCGCGAGGCGCTTTCGGCCTATCTGTTCGCCTGGATCGAGAACCAGGTGATGGCCGCGATCAAGGCCGTGCCGCTCGGCCAGACGCAGGGGCAGCGCATGCTGGGCGCGCTTGCGCAGCGCATCGACACAATCGTGGAGCGCGCGGTGCTCGCGGGCGATGACGACCTGCGCAATTTCGCGCCGGGGCTCGCGCTCGCGTCGGCGCGGCACGAAACGCAGTACAGCCGTATATTCCGTTCCTAGCCGACTCTCAGGAGAAGACGATGAAGACCGCGTCCGCAGGTGCAGCGCTGGTGCTCGCCCTGGCATCTTCAACGGCGCTCGCCCAGAACGTGAAGATCACGCCACTCGGTTCCCATGACGGCGAGCTATGCGACCGCGACCGCGCCACGATCTTCGAAGACCCGACCGGCGTGCGCATCCTTTACGACGTGGGGCACACCCTCACCGGCGCCGACGACCCCCGGCTGGGGAACATCCACCTCGTATTGCTGAGCCATGCCCACGGCGACCACCTCGGCGACCGCAAGCTCAAGGCGCTTGGGGCCGGCACCTGCGCGGCGCCCGAAACCGTCCCGGCGGGATCCCACTCGATGACCGCCGAGGTCGCGGCGGCCAAGAAGGCCGCCATCGTGATGACCAACGACATGGGCACGTTCGTCGGCGCGAAGATCGCGGGCCTCCGCGGCGGCAAGGCGGTCACGCCGTGCCCGCAGGCCGCGAACGTGACCGAGGTTCCGGTCACGGAATCATGCCGATCCGATACGCACCTGGGCGGCGTATTCACCGCGCGCGCGGCAGGCGCGACGCAAGGAGTGGAAATCACCGTCGTCTTCGCTTCCCACGCCAACAACGTGCCGTTGTCGTTGCTTTCCGAGGCGCATAGCGCAATGCATGCCGCGGACGGAACCGGCTTGGCGCTTGGACCGCCGACCGGTTTCGTCATCAAGTTCACCAACGGCCTCACCGCCTATCTTTCGGGCGACACCGGCATCCACACCGAGATGAAGACGGTGGTGAACGAGTACCACCGGGCGAATCTCGCGGTGTTCAACCTCGGATTGAGCGCAGGCACCAACGCGTCCGTCGCCCAGGCGTTGAACGAGCTCATCAAGCCCGCTTCGGTGATCTTCAGCCATCCCAACGAGGCCGTTACCGAGGGTGGGAGACTCCGTCCGACGCCGCGCGCCGCCGCGCTGGTGAAGCTGCTGAAGGGCGTGACGCCGCACTTCGCACTCAGCGGCCGCACCATGGAGTTCGACGGCAAGGGCAAGTGCGTCGCGGGATGCTGAATTCACCGCTTCGCGTCGGCATCGGTGGACCGGTGGGCTCCGGCAAGACGGCGCTCACCCTGGCGCTCTGCAAGGCGCTGCGCGATCGCTACGAGATCGCCGCCATCACCAACGACATCTACACCGAGGAGGATGCCAAGTTCCTGGTGATGAACCAGGCGCTCGCGCCCGACCGCATCCTCGGGGTGGAGACCGGCGGCTGCCCGCATACGGCGATCCGCGAGGACGCCTCGATCAACCTCGAGGCGGTCGACCGGCTGAACCGCCGCTTCCCGTCGCTCGATCTGATCTTCATCGAGTCCGGCGGCGACAACCTCGCCGCCACCTTCAGCCCCGAGCTTTCGGATCTCACGTTGTACGTGATCGACGTGGCCGCGGGCGACAAGATCCCGCGCAAGGGCGGGCCGGGGATCACCAAGTCCGACCTGCTGGTGATCAACAAGATCGACCTGGCGCCGATGGTGGGGGCGTCGCTGGAGGTGATGGATCGCGACGCGCGCCGCATGCGCGGCACGCGGCCGTTCGTCTTCACCAATCTCAAGACCGGGCAGGGGCTGGATACCGTGATCCGCTTCATCGAAACCGACGGCCTGCTCAGGGTGTCTGAGCCCTCGTGTCCTCCCTCCCAGGCGCTCTCCTCCTCCTGATCCTGGCCGGCGCCGCGTTTGCGCAGGCGCCCGCGGAGACGGTCGTGGTCACCGCCACGCGCCTGCCGCAGCCGGGCTTCGACCTGCCGGCGGCGATCGACGCCATCGACGCCCGCGTGATCCGCGAGGACAACCCGCAGGTGAATCTTTCCGAATCGCTGAACCGCGTGCCCGGCATCGTGGTGCAGAACCGGCAGAACTACGCCCAGGACCTGCAGGTCTCCTCGCGCGGTTTCGGCGGGCGGGCGACCTTTGGCGTGCGCGGGGTGCGGCTGATCGCCGACGGCATTCCCGCGACCATGCCCGACGGCCAGGGGCAGGCGGCGACTTTCGACCTCGCCTCAGCCCAGCGGATCGAGGTCCTGCGCGGCCCGTTCGCGAGCCTCTACGGAAACTCCTCGGGCGGTGTGGTGCAGGTCTTCACCGCCGACGGCCCGCGAGAGCCCACGCTCGACGTGGCTTTGGCGGGCGGGGCATACGGCCAGCGCCGCGCGAACCTGCGCCTCGGCGGCGAATCGGGCGCGATCAACTACTTGCTCAACGCCTCGCGCTTCGAAAGCGACGGCTACCGCGACCACAGCGCGGTGGTGCGCGAGCAGCTCAACGGCAAGGTGAAGGCCGCGCTCGGCCCCGGGACACTGACCTTCGTCGTGAACGCACTCGACCAGCCCGGTACCCAGGATCCGCTCGGGCTCACGCGCGCGCAGCTCGAATCCGATCCGCGCCAGGTGGACTCGTCGGCGATCACCTTCGACACCCGCAAGTCGATCCGCCAGTGGCAGGCGGGTACGGTCTACGACCTCGAGGCGACGCGCTTCGGCTCGCTCCAGGCGCGCGCGTATTTCGGCGCGCGGCGCGTGGTGCAGTATCTCGGCCAGACGGGCGACACGCCGCTCGGCTCCGGCGGCGTGGTGGATCTCGACCGCAGCTACGGTGGGGTTGGGTTGCGCTGGACGCAGCGCACGCAGCTCGCCTCGCGCCCCTTCACCGTCTCGATCGGCGCCGACGCAGATCGCCTCGAAGAGCGCCGCCGCGGCTTCGTGAACAACTTCGGACGCCAGGGCGCGCCGCGGCGCGACGAGGACGACGAAGTGTCCAACAGCGATTTCTACGCGCAGGCGGAATGGCGCATCGATACGCGCTGGGTGCTGAGCGCCGGCGCCCGGCGCAGCACGGTGCGCTTCGCATCGCGCGATCACTACATCACCTCGGCGAACCCCGACGACAGCGGGGGCGCGAGTTTCTCGCGCACCACGCCGGTGGCCGGCGTGCTTTTCAAGGCGAAGGAGGGCCTGAATCTCTACGTGAACGCGGGCGAGGGTTTCGAGACGCCGACCTTCGCCGAGATCGCCTATCGTCCCGGCGGCGCCACCGGCCTCAACTTCGCGCTGAACGCGGCGAAGAGCCGGCATTACGAGATGGGCTTCAAGGCGCGCGGCGAGGTGTTGCGCGCGGAAGGCGCGGTCTTCCGCATCCAGACACGCGACGAGATCGTGACCAACGCGTCCTCGGGTGGGCGCACCGATTTCAGGAACGCCTCGCGCACTGTTCGCAAGGGCGTCGAGCTCGCATTGCGCGCGCGGCTCCCGGCCGGATTCGACGCGACGCTCGCCTATACCGCTATCGACGCGCGCTTCACCGAGGGGTTCTCGGGCGGCGGCAACACCGTGGAAGCGGGCCGACGGCTTCCGGGCGTGGCGCCGGTCGTGGTCTTCGGCGAGCTCGTGTGGCGCGGCCTGGGCGGCTTCCATGCGGCGATCGAGGCGCGGCACTCCGGCAGCATCCAGGTGAACGAGGCGAATACCGGTGCCTCCGCGCCTTTCACGGTCGCGAACCTTCGCGCCGGGTACGAGCATCGGTGGGGAGAATGGCAGCTGCGCGAGTTTGTCCGCGTGGACAACGTGACCGACCGCCGCTATGCCGGCTCGGTCATCGTGGCCGAGGCGCGCGCGCGTTACTTCGAGCCCGCGCCCGGGCGCAACGTGTTCGCGGGAATCGAGGTCTCCCGCGCCTTCTAGCGCCTACTTGTCGTCGTCCTTCCACTCCTTCATCTTGGCGTAGTCGATCTTCTTGTCGAGCTCCCGGCTCTCGCGGAAGAAGACGCGCACCACCAGGACATAGACGGCCACTGCGGCCAGCGCGACGCTGACGGCGATCAGGGCAATGTGTTGGTCCATACGGTCCTCGGAGTGACGATTCGCGAGTTGGACAGGCATTCGGGGCGGTAGTGCGGCGCGGGGCGGTAGTCTTTTCCGCCTCGGAAGGCCGGGAAGGTCTTTTCCGACCCTGGGGACTGCTGGCGTGACACGTCTGGATGCGACGGCGTTGGAGGCTTTGCCGTTCTGCGCCGCGACGGATTGGACGAGGCGGGCGACGACCACGCGGGAAACCGGGTTGTGGTTCGGCACGCGCCGCTCAAATTCGAACCGGGCCGATGACCCCGTCACCGGGGCGCGCGCTCACCGCAACACTCCGTCGGCAGGTTTATTCCCGCAGAAGGAAAGATCACTGCGCCTGGAATGAAATCCGCATCGGATTGCGCGATGTGTACGAAAGCGCACAGACTAGCTCGCGGCGAATGTCTACCTTGTCGGGCTCAGAGGAGCTGGTATACGCCGCCGCGACGGTCGGGCTGCCAGGCAAGGCACTCCTCGCCCTCACGCTCTTTCTCGCCGCAGCCGGCAGCCCGACCGTCGCGGCGGCGTATACCAGCTCCTCTGAGCCCGACAA
>JBKJTM010000496.1:0-5258 GCA_046590805.1 Usitatibacter sp. | reverse complement strand
GCGCGAGGGCCGGTGCGTGTAGCGGCGACCCGCGCTGCGCACCTTTGCCCAGATGCCCGCCAGGAGTCGCCGCTACACGCATCAGGCGCCCCGAGGGCTCACGATTGCAGTTTCCGGGCGCGTGAGATGACAGCCGCCACGTCGGCTCCAACCGCTTCCCCGCAAATGCCGGAAGAACCTTTTTTATTTCAGGCCAACCGCCTGCCTGTAGCGCTGCTGGTTCTGGGGCTGCGAGGCGTAGCGCTCCATGCGGCCGAGCACCGGCTCGAGCCGCTCGAGGCGCTCGGCGGCGGGTGGATGGGTGCTGAACACCGAGGCCGCATCGGCGTCGCCCTTGTACTGCGCGAGCATCGAGAGCGCCGCCGCGAGGCCGTAGGGGTCGTAGCCGCTGCGGGTCGCGATCACCACCGCCATCTGGTCGGCCTCCTCCTCCATCGAGCGGTCCAGCGGGCGAAGGAAGAACCCGTCCTTGATCAGGTCCTGCGCGGCGTTCGAGGCCCAGGTGCTCACCTGCCTGCCGACGACATTGCCGCCGCGGCGCCCGATGGCGTCGGAAGCGAGGTCCTTGGTGATGTCGGTGAAGGCGCCGCTGCGCGCGCTCGACTGGATGGCGGTCACCTGGTGGCGCTTCACGACGTGCGCGATCTCGTGCGCGAGCACGCCCGCGAGCTCCGATTCGGAGCTGAGCCGCTTCAGCAGGCCGCTCGAGACGATCACCGAGCCCCCGGGCATCGCGAAGGCATTGATGGTGTCGGTGTCGATGACGCCGAAAGTCCACGGCAGCTCGGCTCGTTCGCTGTGCAGCGCCAGCCAGCGGCCGACGCGGTTCACGTAGCGCTGCAGGCTCGCGTCGCCGTGCAGGGGCGAGGCGCCGAGGAAGCCGGCGGTGACCGCCTCGCCGAGCGCGATCTCCTGTTCGGTGGTGAGGTCCTTGCTCGCCTCGGCGCCCTTCACCACCTTCTTGCCGATGTCGAGCGCCTTGCCGATGTCGAAGCCGCCGAACTGCGCCTGGGCCGTGGCGGCCGCGAGCAGGAATGCCGCAAGGGCGATGCGCTTCATCGACGCGCCTCCGGAAGGTCCACGGACACGTCAACGAGCTTGCCGTCGCGTGCGAAGCGCTCGGCGCTGGCCTTGTCCGCGCGGTAGGACTGCATTCTCGCGAGCGCCGCGTTGTCCGGGCTCGCGTTCTTCAGATCATCGGGGCTGAGGCCGCGGATACCGGTGGTGGCCACGGTGGCGCCCTTGGAGCGATCGCGTCCGAACCCGAGTGCCGAGGTCACGTTGCCGAGCACGCCGCCCGATTCCGAGCTCGCCTGGGCGGTCGCCGGAAAACGCAGGTGGAAGACGCGCACCCATCCCTGGTTGCCGCCGGCATCGATCCGTGTCCAGCCGCCGCCGCGCTCCAGGACCTTCACCGCGACGCCATCGGAAAGATTCTCCACGGTGCGCGCATCGGCGGCACCGCGCTCCTTCAGCTCGGTGGCGCGATTCGTGAATGCAGCCTCCTGCGCCAGGGCCGGCGCGGCGAGCAGCACGAAGAGGAAGGCGGCGAGTCGGAATCTCATCCGGCAATGATAGCGCTCAGCGAATCATCAGGGTGGCCAGGCCCAGCAGCAGTCCCATGCTGGCCACGTCGGTCGCGGTGGTGACGAAGATGCTCGATGCCGTGGCCGGATCGAACTTCATGCGCTTCAGCGCGAGCGGCACCAGCGCACCGGACACGCCGCTGATCGCGCAGCTGCCGAGCATCGCGAGAGTCACCACCACGCCGAGCATGAATGCGTGCGGCGAGCTTTGCGAGAGCGCAAGCCCGTACATGGCCACACCGCACAGGAGCCCCGTCACGGCGCCGTTCGCGAGCCCCAGCAAAGCCTCCTTGGTGACGAGCTTGCCCTCGGCGCCGCGCTTGATGTCGCCCAGCGTGATTCCACGCACCGTCACGGCGAGCGCCTGGCAGCCGGTGTTGCCCGACTGTCCCGCGAGGACCGGCAGAAAGGTCGCGAGGATCACGAGCTTGTCGAGCGTGCCCTGGAAGATAGCCACCACCGCGCCGGCGGCGAACGCCGTGACCAGGTTGATGAGCAGCCAGGGATTGCGGTACTTGAAGCTCTGGCCGATCGGGGTCGCGATGCGCTCTTCCTTTTCGACACCGACCATCGAGCCCGCCTGCGCGGTAATCTCGAACGCATTCAGCTCGAAGAGCGCCGCCCCGCGTACCAACCCGACCAGATGGCCTTGCTCATCGGTCACCGGGTACTGGGGGAAGTGGCGGTTGACGGTGAGCTTCATCGCGTCCGGAAGCGGCATCTCGGGCCGCAGCGAGAACGGCGCCTTCAGCATCACCTCGTCCAGCCGCGCGCCGCGCTCGTTGAAGAGCAGGTCGCGCATCGTGACCAGCCCCACGAATTGCCCTCCCTCGTCGACCACGTAGAGGTAGGTGACGAGCTTGGTGCGCACCATCGGGCGCAGCGCCTCGATCGCCTCGGCCACGGTCATCTGCGGCAGGAACTTGGCGAGCGGCGCCTCCATTACCTGGCCGATGGTGTTCTTGGGATACTGGGTGTTGCGCTTCCACTGCTCGGCAACCTCCGGGGGCGCCGACGCGGCGATGAGGCGGCGCGCACCCGTGTCCATGTCGGCGAGGATCGATTGCACGAACGCCGGATTGAGCGAAGTCAGCGCCTCAACCGCGTCGGCAGGCGAGATTCGCTCCAGCACCGCCGCGGCTTCGTTGGAAGGCAGCGCCTTGATCTGCGCGGCGAGCGTGGAGGCGGTAGGGGTCGAGGGCACGGCGGCTCCGGCAAGAATGGTTGCCGCGATTGTAGCCGCTGCAACCCTTGGTCCACCCTCGCGACGAGAGCGGGGGCGCTAGAGACCCAGCCGCTGCCAGATGGTGGAGGTCGGCCCCGCCAGGTTCATGGTGTAGAAGTGCAGCCCCGGCGCGCCCCCGGCGAGCAGCCTGTCGCAGAGCTCGGTCACGACATCCAGGCCGCAGGCCTTGACCGACGCCGTGTCGTCGCCGTACCCCTCGAGCTTCAGGCGCAGCCATCGGGGGATCTCCGCGCCGCAGGCATCCGAGAAGCGCGCGAGCTGCGAGAAGTTGTTGATCGGCATGATGCCCGGGACGATGGAGACATCGATGCCGAGCGCCTCGGCCTGCTCGACGAAGTGGAAGTACGCGTCGGCATTGTAGAAATACTGCGTGATCGCGCCGTCCGCGCCGGCGTCGATCTTGGCCTTGAAGGCGGCCAAGTCCTGCTGGGGCTTCCTCGCCTGCGGGTGGTACTCGGGATAGGCGGCGACCTCGATGTGGAACCAGTCGCCGGTGCGGCTGCGGATGAACGCCACCAGCTCCGAGGCGTAGCGGAAGTCGCCGGCGGCGGCGAGGCCCGAGGGCATGTCGCCGCGCAGCGCCACGATGTGGCGGATGCCATGCGCCTTGTACTCGTCGATCACCTCGGCCAGCATCGCGCGCGTCGAGGCGATGCACGACAGGTGCGGCGCCCCCGCGTGGCCGTCGGCAAGGATCTGCAGCACCGCCTTGAGCGTGCCGTCGCGCGTCGAGCCGCCGGCGCCGTAGGTAACGGAGAAGAAAGCCGGGTTCAGCTGGGCGAGCTGCCGTGTCGTGGCCTGGAGCTTGGCCGCGCCCTCGGGCGTCTTGGGCGGGTAGAACTCGAAGCTGTAGACGCGCGGCCGGGCGCTTTGCGTCCGCATGTTCAGCGCCGCGCGCCGATGCGCGCGAGGAAGGCCTCGACGCGCGGTGACCAGTCGTCCATCGAGGAGCCGAAGTAGCCGTGGCCGTCGAGGCCGGTGGCGGGCGCCTCGACGAACTGCGCGGAGCCGCCCGCGGCCTCGTACGCGGAATGCATTCGGCGGGCGAGCTCGGGGCCGAAGAAGCGGTCGTTGCGGCTGTAGATCCAGAGCTGCGGCACGCGCGCGCCCGCGCCGTATCGGGCCATCGCCGCGACCAGCTGCGCCTCGCCGCAAACCTCGTCGGGGCCCAGCGAGCCGCGGCCGCCGGCGAAATTCACCACGCCGCGCAATCCGTCGAACTCCGTGGAGGCCGCCGCCACCGAGCCGAAGCCGCCGGCGGACTGGCCGGCGAGGACGACGCGCTTCACGTCGGCCCACGGTTCGCCGCGCACGGCATCGACGGCCGCACGCAGGTCGCGCGCCGTCTCCAAACCCGCACCGTGGTAATCGGGGCTGTCGCAGCGCCCATAGGCCTCCGCCCAGTCGCCACCGCTCTCGCCGTAGCCGCGCCGCGTCGGCACCAGCACCGCGAAGCCCATCGCCACGAAGCGCTCGCTCTGTGCCGCGAGCCGCTGGCGGCCGCCCGCCCGCCGCTCGTGCGCCGTGCGCGGACTGCCGTGGGAAAGCACCACGAGCGGGAACGGCCCCTCGCCGCGCGGCTTGAAGACGGTCACGTCGATGTAGGCCTGCTCGACGGCGGAGACGACGGGGACTCGCATCACCGACTCGTGCATGCGCGCCGCCTGCGCCGGCAACGCCAGCGCAAGCAGCAGCAGCGCGAGATGCTCCTCCATCAGTACCGGTATTGGTCCGGCTTGAAGGGGCCCGCCTTGTCCACGCCGATGTACTGCGCCTGGTCGTCGCGAAGCTCCGTCAGGCTGGCGTTGAGCTTCGCCAGCTGCAGCCGCGCCACCTTCTCGTCGAGGTGCTTCGGCAGCACGTAGACGCCCATCGGGTACCTGTCGGTGTTGCCGAAGAGCTCGATCTGCGCGATCACCTGGTTGGCGAAGGACGAGCTCATCACGTACGACGGGTGGCCCGTGCCGCAACCGAGGTTCACCAGCCGCCCCTCGGCGAGCACGATGATGCGCTTGCCGTCGGGGAAGATCACGTGGTCGACCTGCGGCTTGATGTTCTCCCACTCGTACTGCTCGAGGGAGGCCATGTCGATCTCGTTGTCGAAGTGGCCGATGTTGCACACGATCGCGTTGTGCTTCATGCGGTCCATGTCCGAGCGCTTGATGATGCCGGCGTTGCCGGTGGCGGTGACGAAGATGTCGGCCTTGTCTGCGGCGTATTCCATGGTGACGACGCGGTAGCCTTCCATCGCCGCCTGCAGCGCGCAGATCGGGTCGATCTCGGTCACCCACACCTGCGCGGAGAGCGCGCGCAGCGCCTGGGCCGAGCCCTTGCCCACGTCGCCGTAGCCCGCGACCACCGCCACCTTGCCCGCCACCATCACGTCGGTCGCGCGCTTGATGCCGTCCACCAGCGACTCGCGGCAG
>JBKJTM010000181.1:0-3634 GCA_046590805.1 Usitatibacter sp. | reverse complement strand
CTTGTTGAAGCCGTAGCCGGCGAACTTCTCCATCAGGTCGAACATCAGCGTGGCCTTGACCGGCGCCACGCCGTTTTTGATCGCCCCCTCGACGAAGATGGTGCGATGCTTCGCCATCTCCTCAGGCTTCTTCTTGCCCATCGCGCGCCGCAGCAGGTCGGCGCCACCCAGCGAGTACCCGCCCATCACCTGGGCGATCTGCATCACCTGCTCCTGATACACCATCACGCCGTACGTCGGGCCGAGAATCGGCTCGAGGCGGGGATCCAGGTATTCGACGCGCTGGTCCCCCTTCTTGCACTTCACGTACTCGGGGATCAGCTCCATCGGCCCCGGCCGGTAGAGCGCCACCAGCGCGATGATGTCCTCGAAGCGCGTCGGCGGCGCCTGCTTCAAGAGCTCCTTCATGCCACGGGATTCGAGCTGGAATATCGCCGTGGCATCGGCGCGCCGCAGCAACTGGTAGCTGGCCGGATCGTCGAGCGCGATGTCCTCGAGCCGGAAGTCGCCCTGCCCGAGCTGGTGAACGTAGCGCACCGCCCAGTCCAGGATGGTGAGCGTGGTGAGGCCGAGGAAGTCGAACTTGACCAGGCCCGCCTTGTCGACATCGTCCTTGTCGAACTGGCTCACCATCGCGACGGAGCCTTCGGCGCTGTACAGCGGAGTGAAATCCGTGAGCTTGCCGGGCGCGATCAGCACGCCGCCCGCGTGCATGCCGACGTTGCGCGCGATTCCCTCGAGCGACCGCGCGAGCGCCATCAGCTCCGCCACCTCCTCGTTCTCCTTCATCAGCACCTGGAGCTGCGGCTCGGCGACGAGCGCCTTCTCGAGCGTGATGCCGAGCTCGAAGGGGATCAGCTTGGCGAGGCGGTCGCACTCGCCGTAGGGCATGGAAAGCACGCGTCCCACGTCGCGCACCACCGCCTTCGCCGCCATGGTGCCGAAGGTGACGATCTGCGAGACGCACTGCGCGCCGTACTTGTCCTTCACGTAGTCGATGACGCGGTCGCGGCCGTCCTGGCAGAAGTCGATGTCGAAGTCCGGCATCGAGACGCGCTCGGGATTGAGGAAGCGCTCGAACAGGAGGTCGTAGCGCAGCGGATCCAGGTCGGTGATGCCGAGCGAATAGGCGACCAGCGAGCCCGCGCCCGAGCCGCGCCCCGGGCCCACCGGAACGCCGTGGGTCCTGGCCCAGTTGATGAAGTCGGCCACGATCAGGAAGTAGCCGGGGAAGCCCATCTGGATGATGGTCTTCGCCTCGAATTCCAGCCGCTCGCGGTAGGTCGCCTCGACCTCGCCGCGGCGCGCCTGGTCGGGATAGAGCACGGCGAGGCGCCGGTCGAGCCCCACGCGCGCCTGAGCGCGCAGGTAGTCCTCGATCGACTCTCCGTGGGGCGTCGGAAACTCCGGCAGGTGGCTCTTGCCGAGGGTGAATTCGTAGGAGCAGCGGCGCGCGATCTCCACCGAGTTCTCGAGCGCCTGCGGCAGGTCGGCGAAGAGCGCCGCCATCTCCGCCTGGCTCTTGAAATACTGCTGCGGGCTGAATTCCTTCGGCCGGCGGCTATCGCCGAGCACGTAGCCTTGAGCGATGCACACCCGCGCCTCGTGCGCGCGGAAGTCCTCCGGGCGCACGAAGTGGACCGGGTGCGTGGCGACCACCGGCAGGTCGAGCTCGCCGGCGATGAAGAGCGCCGCGTTCACCGCCGACTCGCTCGCCGCCGGCTCGACGCGTTGCACCTCCAGGTAATAGGAATCCGGGAAATCGGCCGCCCAGCCGCGCGCCAGCTCCTCGGCCTGTACGCGGTTGCCCGAGGCAAGCGCAGCGCCCACGTCGCCGAACTGCGCCCCGGAAAGCACGATCAGCCCCTCGCGCCCCCGCAGCCAGTCGCGCCGCACCTCGGCGCGTCCCCGCCAGTGGTTCTCGGCATGGGCGCGGGTGAGAAGGTCGCAAAGCGCGAGGTATCCCTCGCGGCTACGCACGAGGAGGGTGAGGCGATAGGGCGCATCTCGGCTGCGCTCGTTGGTGAGCCACAGGTCGCAGCCGATGATCGGTTGCACCCCCCGGGCGCGCGCCGCCTCGAAGAACTTGATCGCGCCGAAGAGGTTGGACTGGTCGGTGATCGCCAGCGCCGGCATGCCGTCGGCCGCGGCGGCGGCGACCGCGTCGTCGACCCGCGCCATGCCATCCACGATGGAATATTCGGTGTGCAGGCGGAGGTGGACGAACTGCGGCGCGGTCATGCGAGCGATGCTTGGGCGGCGAACCCCAATTCTACCTGCGACGGTCGGCGAAAAAGGCCTTGAGCATTGCGCCGCTCTCGTCCGCCAGCATGCCGCCGGTGAACACGCCGTGGTGGTTCCAGTGGGCGATGGAGGGGAGGTCCACGATGCTCCCGCACGCGCCGGTCTTCGGATCCCGCGCGCCGTACACGACGCGCGTGATGCGCGCGTGCACCATGGCGCCGACGCACATCGCACAGGGCTCGAGCGTCACGTACAGGTCGCAGCCCGTGAGCCGGTAGTTGCCCTCGGCGAGCGCCGCCTCGCGCAACGCCACGATCTCGGCGTGGGCGGTAGGGTCGGAGCTCGAGACGGGACGGTTGAACCCACGCCCGACCACCTTGCCGTGGCGAACCACGACCGCGCCCACGGGAACCTCGCCCGCGGCCGCAGCGCGCGCGGCAAGCTCGAGGGCCTCGCGCATGTAGGCGTCGTCCGTGGTCATGACCCAGTCTTGCACATCCGCATCCAAACCGCGCACCGGCCCGTATCCCCTGCATCGCTCGCGCGAAGCGCATCCGCGCCCCCGGGCTGTATAACTTGTATATGTTTTGTACGATTATTTATTGCTTACATCATATCTTCTGTATATGATTTGTATAGATTATATCTGAAATGAACTGTCCATGCGAAGCGCCCCCTCCGAGAACCTGCCGATCCGCACTCTCGCGGCCCTCACCGGCGTGAACCCGATCACGCTGCGCGCGTGGGAGCGCCGCTATGGACTGCTGCAGCCGCAGCGCACCGCCACCGGGCACCGGATGTACACCGCGGCGCATGTGGAGCTGATCCGCCGGGTGGTGGCGCTGCGAGAGCGCGGCGTACCCATCAGCCGCGTGCGCGAGGCGCTCGGCGCCTCGAGCGCGACGTCGAGCGCCAATCCGGGACCGTGGACCGCCGCGATCGACCGCATGTCCGCGGCGATCGCGCGCTTCGACGGCGCGGAGCTGGACCTTATCTATGACGAGGTGCTCGCGGTGCATCCGGTGGAGCAGTTCACGCGCCAGTTGATGCTGCCGCTGCTCTCGCGCCTGGGCGAGCGCTGGGCGAAGCTGCCCGGCGCGATCGCCGAGGAGCACTTCTTCGCCACCTACGTGCGCAGCAAGCTGGGCGCGCGGCTGCTGCAGCGAATGCGTCATTCCGACGGCCCGCGCCTCATCGCGGCCTGCGGGCCCGGTGAGCATCACGAGATCGGCCTGATGCTGTTCGCGCTCGAGGCGCGCGCCGCGGGGCTGCGGCCGATCCTGCTGGGCGCCGACACGCCTTTCGAGGAAATCGCCATCGCCGCCCGCCGGAGCGAATGCGACGGCGTCGTCGTCGCCCATGCCATCGCGCCGCCTGCCGGCACCTTCGA
>JBKJTM010000114.1:0-3539 GCA_046590805.1 Usitatibacter sp. | reverse complement strand
CTGCGCAATCCGGGAAATTTCAACAACGTGGTCGGACTGCGGCCCACGCCGGGGCGCGTGCCGATGGCGCCGATGGTGGATTCGTGGGGCTCGATGACGGTGATGGGCCCGATCGCGCGCAGCGTCGACGACGCGGCGTTCCTGTTCTCCGCGATGGCCGGTCCCGACCCGCGCGTGCCGGTGAGCCTCACCGATCCGGGGAGCCTCTTCGCGCGGCCGCTGTCGCGTGACTTCAAGCGCGTGCGGGTGGCGTTCTGGCCCCTCGATCAGATGCGCTCGGTCGGCATGCCGCTCGATTCGCGGGTTGCGGCGGTCATCGCGGCGCAGCGCAAGGTGTTCGAGTCCCTCGGCTGCATCGTCGAGGATGCGGCGCCCGACCTCGAAGGCGCGGACGAGGCGTTCAACGCGATTCGCGCGCTCTCCTTCGTGCAGCGCTACGCCGGGCTCCTCGAGAAGCACCGCGCGCAGATCAAGGACACGGTGGTGTGGAATATCGAGGAGGGCCTCAAGCTCACGGCGCTACAGGTCGCGCGGGCACTCAACCTGCGCTCCCAGGCCTACCAGCGGATGCGCGAGTTCCTGCAGCGCCATGAATTCCTGGTGATGCCGGTGAACCAGGTGCCGCCGTTTCCGGTGACCCAGCCTTGGGTGAGCGAGATCGACGGCGTGAAGCTCGATTCCTACGTGGACTGGATGCGCAGTTGCTGTCGCATCACGACCACGAGCCATCCCGCGATCTCGGTGCCGGCGGGATTCACCGACGACGAAACCCCGCTGCCGGTCGGGGTGCAGATCGTCGGGCGCTACCGGGACGACTTCGGGCTGCTGCAGCTCGCCCACGCGTTCGAGCGCGCGACGCGCATTTCGGAAAGGCGCCCGCCGGTAGTAGAGTAGTCGCGCAAGGAGGTGCCGCATGAGATTCGCGCTGCTCGCCCTGGTGTCCCTGGTGCTCGCCGGTTGCGCTGCCGCGCCGTTGGCGCCTCCCGCCGATCACCTGTTCCGCGACGCCCTCTTCGCGCCCGCCTCGGAGCGCATCGCCGCGGCGGACGTCTTCGCAGTGAACGACGAGATGCGCCGCTACCTGCACGAGGAGATCGGCGAGCTGATCGCCGCCAAGGGCCGCCCTAAGGGACTCTACGCGGCGCTCTACAGCCGCGCGCGCCTCAAGATCGACTACGACGCGGCGACGACGCGCAACGCGGCGCAGACCTTCGCGGCACGCTCCGGCAATTGCCTGTCGCTCGCCATCATGACCGCGGCGCTCGCCAGGGAGCTCGGCCTCACGGTGCGCTACCAGGGCGTGCATGCCGAGGAGCTGTGGACGCGCTCCTCCGGCATCTACTTCTCCAGCCGCCATGTGAACGTGACACTCGGCCGCCGCCACACCGATCCCAAGTACCACTTCGAGGAGCAGAACCTTCTCACCATCGACTTCCAGCCGGTGGGCCTGCTGCAGAAGCAGACCGCGTGGCCGATATCCGAGCCCACGGTGGTGGCGATGTACATGAACAACCGCGCCGCCGAGGCGCTCTCGCAGGGAAAATGGAACGACGCCTACTGGTGGGCGCGCGGGGCGATCGAGCAGGATCCGGGGTTCATGGGGGCGGTGAACACGCTGGGCGTGATCTACCGGCGGCAGGGGCACCTGGCAGATTCGGAGCGGGTGCTGCGGCATGTGCTGGCGAAGGAGCCTGCGAACACCCACGCGCTCTCGAACCTGGCGCTGGTGCTCGGGGACCTGGGGCGCGGGACCGAGGCCGACGCGATGACCCGGCAGGTGCTTGCGCTGCAGCCGCAGGCGCCCTTTCACTTTTTCGAGCGCGGCATGGCGGCGATGCGCCGGGGGGAATTCATCGCGGCGCGGGACGATTTCGTCCGCGAGGTGGAGCGCGACCCGGGCTACCACGAGTTCCGCTACTGGCTGGCGGCAGCGTACGTGGCGCTGGGCGATCACCGGCTGGCGAGCCAGCACCTGCGCGTCGCCATCGAGAAGAGCCCGGGCTCGAGCGAGCAAGACATCTACGCCGCGAAGCTGGCGCTGATCGGCGAAAAGGCGCGCTAGTGCAGTGCCTCGCTCTGTTCGGAACTTGAGTTGCGATTGGCGCGAATTGCTTTGGCGAGGATGTCATCGGCCTTGTCGGTCCAGACGAAGGCTTTGGGGTTCTGGTTGCGCAAGGCGCTGTACTCCTTGATGGCGACTCGCGTAGAGGTGCATCAGGCCGCGCCTGTGCCGGCACCAGCGACGGCACCGCGCGCAGGGATCCTGGACCAGTACGTGCGGAGCGCGCCACACGACTCCAACGCCGTCGATCTCTTCAGGGGCGAATGGTGGTCGGCATTCCCGGCGCCCTGGGCGGGCTTGCAGGCCGGCAACGTGCCCCTTTTCGAGGACCGGCGCGTGCAGTGGGCGATGGAGGCGGTTGGCGGCGTCGCGGGCCGCGCGTTGCTGGAGCTGAAGCCCATGGAGGCGCGACTTTCGCGCCGGCATCCTCGCCGGCGATCTCGACGCGCGTTGCCGCACCTGCGTCTCCGAGGGCAAGAACCAGCCCGCAATGGCACGCTGATCCTATCAGGCTGCGGCCGGGGGCCTGTCTACTGGCAACTCAAGTTCCAAACAGAGTGAAGCACCGCGCTAGCGGTAGTAGCGCGGGGCCTCGTAGCGATCGTCGTAGCGGCGCTCTTCGTGACGATACTGGGGCTCGTAGCGCCGGTCTTCCTGGTAGCGGCGATCGTCGTAGCGCGGCTCGTAGCGGCGGTCGTAGCCCCGGTCGTAGTCGCGATTGGCGCGCGGCATCTCGTAAGCGTAGCGGGGCGAAGCGCGGTAGACGCGCGGCTCTTGCGCCGGCTCGTAGTAGCGCGCCGGCGCGCGCTCGTAACGCGGCGCGCGATCGTAGTAGCGGGAGTCGTAGTCGGGACGCTCGCCGTAGGAGCGGCGGTGGCTGTAACGGTGGTGGTCCGATTCCGCGCCGATCGCGAGCCCGAGGATCGCGCCGATGGCCGCGCCCGGAGGACCGCCGACCGCGGCACCGATGCCACCGCCGACCAGCGCGCCCACGACCGGGTCATGGTTGGCCGAGGCCTGGGTCGAGAACATGGCCGCGGCCGCCGCTGCGGTGATGGTGACGGCCAGCAAAGTCTTCTTCATGGTTTCCCCCTTCCGTGATTGTCCGCCTGGCGGACGTCTATCGGCTGCCGCGGCGCTCTACGGTGATCTGCTCGACTTCCACGCGGCGATTCGGCTCGAGGCATTTGATCAGCTTCGCCTGGTCCTTGTCATTGCACTGCACCACCGGGTTCGCCTCGCCCTTGCCGGCGGCGACCAGGCGGCTGGGCGCGACGCCCTTGGCGACAAGGTACGCCTTCACGGCATCGGCGCGCCGGCGCGAGAGCTTCAGGTTGTACGCGTCGCTGCCGATGCGGTCGGTATAGCCGGTGATGCCCACGTTGTCGATCCCGGCGTTGCGCGTCATCGCCTCGGCGATCTCGTCCAGCTTCGGCTGCGGAAGCTTGAGGACGGCCTTGTCGAACTCGAAGAGCTC
>JBKJTM010000452.1:0-4105 GCA_046590805.1 Usitatibacter sp. | reverse complement strand
AGTGTGGTCGGCCTCAAGGTCGACGGCCGCGGCTTCATCGAGGTGGACGGCCATTGCCGCACCAACCTGCCGAACGTATACGCCATCGGCGACGTGGTGCGCGGGCCGATGCTCGCCCACAAGGCCGAGGACGAGGGCGTGCTGGTCGCCGAGTCCATCGCCGGCCAGAAGCCGCACATCGACTACAACACCATCCCCTGGATCATCTACACCTCGCCCGAGATCGCCTGGGTCGGCAAGACCGAGCAGCAGGCGAAGGCGGAGGGCATCGCGGTCAAGACCGGCCAGTTCCCGTTCTCGATCAACGGTCGCGCGCTCGGGATCAACGAGCCCACCGGCTTCGTGAAGATCGTGGCCGATGCCGCCACCGACCGCGTGCTCGGCATGCACATCATCCATGCTCGCGCTTCCGACCTCATCCAGGAAGGTGTCACGACGATGGAATTCGCCGGCGCGGCGGAAGACATCGCACGCATCGTCCATGGCCATCCGACGCTTTCTGAAGTCGTCCGCGAGGCCGCGCTGAACGTGGACAAGCGCGCGCTCAACATGTAGCGCCCCTGAATGCACGCCGCCGAACCCTTCGAACCGCCCGAAAACGCGTATGAGGAAGACTTCGACGCGAGCGACTTCTCGGGCCCGCTCGAGTGGTACTGGCACTTCAGCCAGCGCGGCGACTTCCAGACCGACAGCGAGCAGCTGAAGGTCCTGGGAAACCTGCAGCGCCTCTTCGAGCAGCTCGAGGAATACCGCCAGTACCGGCAGGGGGCGCTGAACCGCCTGGTGACCAACCTCGGCGCCGGCCGGAAGCCCCCCCGCGGCATCTACATCTACGGCGGCGTGGGACGCGGCAAGTCGCTGATGATGGACGCGTTCTTCAAGGTCTCGCGCCACCGCCGCAAGCGGCGCGTGCATTTCCACGAGTTCATGCGCGAGATCCACGGCCGCCTGCGGGCGCTCTCCGGCCAGGAGGATCCGCTCGACCTCATCTCCGCCGAGATCGCGCGCGAGCTGCGCCTCCTCGCGTTCGACGAGTTCCACGTGAGCGACATCGCCGACGCGATGATCCTCGCGCGCCTGCTGGAGCTGCTGATCGACAAGGGCGTGGTGCTGGTGATGACCTCCAACTACCGCCCCGACGAGCTCTATCCCAACGGCCTGCAGCGCGCGCGCTTCCTGCCCGCGATCGACATCCTCAAGCGCGACATGGACGTGGTGGAGCTGGGGGGCACGACCGACCACCGCCGGCGCCTCCTCGACAGCCTCGGCGTCTTCTACATGCCGCTGGATGCGGAAGCCGAGGCGCAGCTCGCAAGGCTCTTCGATGCCATGACCAAGGCTACCTTCGCCTCCGGCGGGTCGATCGAGATCGGCGGGCGCGCGATCGCCTTCAAGCGCCGCGCCAAGGGCGTCATCTGGTTCGATTTCGCCGAGCTGTTCGAAAGACCGCGCTCCCAGGTCGACTACCTCGAGATCGCGAGCGCATACCATACGGTGCTGGTCTCGGGCGTGAGGCGGATGGCGCCCGGGCAGAGCGACGTGGTTCGGCGCTTCACGTGGCTGGTGGACGTCTTCTACGACCAGCGGGTGAAGCTGGTGATGTCGGCCGAAGCGCAGCCCGAGGAGCTGGTCGCGGCGGCGGCGGTGGAAGACGCGCCGGCCCGCATGGTGCAGCGCGAGTTCGCACGCACGGCGAGCCGGCTGCGCGAGATGCAGTCGAAGGACTACTTCTCGCGCAAGCACGCCTCGGCGGAGAATCCCCGGGTGCTGGAAAAATGAGCCTTTCCGCAGGGAAGGGCAGGAGCCGCGAATGAAAGCAATCCAACTCAGCAAGGATCCGGAGTTCAAGGCGCAGGTCGTCGACATCGAGGACAAGGACCTGCCGCCAGGCGATGTCGCCGTGCGCATCGACTACTCGACGATCAACTACAAGGACGCGCTCGCGCTCACCAACAAGTCGCCGATCGTGCGCCAGTGGCCGATGGTGGCCGGCATCGACGGCGCCGGCGTGGTGGAGGGCAGCAACCACCCGATGTGGAAGCCGGGCGATAAGGTGATCCTCAACGGCTGGGGCGTGGGCGAGAGCCACTGGGGCTGCCTCGCGCAGAAGGCGCACCTCAAGGGCGATTGGCTGGTGCGGCTGCCCGCGAGCATGACGACGCGTCAGGCGATGGCGATCGGCACCGCCGGATACACCGCCGCGCTCTGCGTGATGGCGCTCGAGCGCGAGGGCGTGACCAAGGATCGCGGCGAGGTGCTGGTGACCGGCGCCACCGGCGGCGTGGGCAGCATCGCGGTGGCGCTGCTCGCGCGCCGCGGCTTCCGCGTCGTCGCCTCCACCGGCAAGGGGGGCGAAGCGGCGTACCTCAAGGCGCTCGGCGCCGCCGAGGTCATCGACCGCGCGACGCTCTCGCAGCCCGGCAAGCCGCTGCAGAAGGAGCGCTGGGCCGCGGTCGTCGATTCGGTCGGCAGCCATACGCTCGCCAACGCGTGCGCGCAGACGATGTCCGAGGGCGTCGTCGCCGCGTGCGGGCTCGCGCAGGGGATGGACTTTCCGGTCACCGTCGCGCCGTTCATCCTGCGCGCGGTCTCGCTCATCGGCATCAACAGCGTGACGGTGCCGCGCGAGCGGCGCGAACGCGCCTGGGCGCTGCTCGCGAAGGATCTTCCCGCGGCCGCGCTCGAGTCGATGGTCGAGGAGATCGGGCTCGGGCAGGCGGTCGCGCGCGCCCAGGACGTGATTGCCGGCAAGGTGCGCGGGCGCCTGGTGGTGGACGTGAACCGCATGGACGCGCGCGCGGCGGCGCCGGCGGCCGCTCCTGCCGCGCCCGCCAAGGCGCCCGCGACGCCGAAGGCAGCCGCCGTTCCCGGACCCGCGGCGGCCGCCAGGGCCGCCCCCAAACGCTCGGCGGTCGGCGACGAGACCCTCACGCTCTACCAGGGCTTCTACGCCGGTTCGGTCAACAACCCCGAGCGGTTCTGGGGCGGCCAGGCGAAGATGATCGAGTGGGAGAAGCCGTTCGCCAAGGTGCTCGACTACTCGAACCCGCCGTTCCGCTCCTGGTTCGTGGGTGGCGAGACCAACCTCTGCTTCAACGCGGTGGACCGCCACCTCCTCGATCGGCCGAACCAGAAGGCGCTCGTCTGGATCTCGTCCGAGGTGAGCGAGACGCGCACCTTCACCTACGCACAGCTGCACGACGAGGTCGGGCGCTTCGCGGCGATGCTGAAGGCGCGCGGCGTGGCCAAAGGCGACCGCGTGCTGGTCTACATGCCGATGGTGCCCGAGGCGGTGTTCGCGATGCTGGCGTGCGCGCGCATCGGTGCGATCCATTCGGTCGTGTTCGGCGGCTTCGCCAGTCACAGTCTGGCCAGCCGCACCGACGATGCCGAGCCCAAGCTCATCGTCAGCGCCGACGCCGGCAGCCGCGGCGGCAAGGTGCTGGCCTACAAGCCGCTGCTCGACGAGGCCATGCGCCTGGCGACCCACAAGACGCCGAAGGTGCTGCTCGTGGACCGCGGCCTCGCGCCGGCCGCATTGCAAGCCGGCCGCGACGCGCTGTACGCGCCGCTGCGCGAGAAGCACATGAACGCCGACGTGCCCTGCGTCTGGCTGGAGGCGAACACGCCCAGCTACACGCTCTACACCAGCGGCACCACCGGCACGCCGAAGGGCCTGCAGCGCGACACCGGCGGCTACGCGGTGGCGCTGGCCGCGAGCATGAAGCACATCTTCGACGGCCGCGCCGGCGAAACCTACTTCTCGACCAGCGACATCGGCTGGGTCGTCGGCCACAGCTACATCGTCTACGGTCCGCTGATCGCCGGCATGGCGACCATCATGTACGAAGGTTTGCCGGTGCGGCCCGACGGCGGAATCTGGTGGCGCCTGGTCGAGCAGTACAAGGTCAGTGTCATGTTCAGCGCACCGACGGCGATCCGGGTTCTCAAGAAGCAGGATCCCGCCTGGCTCAGGAAATACGACCTGTCGTCGCTACGCGCCTTGTTCCTGGCCGGCGAACCGTTGGACGAACCGACTGCCCAATGGATTTCCAGTGGTCTGGGCAAGCCGGTCATCGACAACTATTGGCAGACCGAAACCGGC